>JAJZUN010000431.1 GCA_021848555.1 Pseudomonadota bacterium
CGTGCCAGTCTTGTCCACCACCAGGGTGTCGATGTCGCGCATGCGCTCGATCGCCTCCGCATTGCGAAACAGGATGCCGGCGCGCGCGCCCTGCCCCATGGCAACGGTCATTGAGATGGGCGTAGCCAGACCGACCGCGCAGGGGCAGGCGATGATCAACACGGCGACGGCGTTCAGAAACGCGTAGGCGAGTCGCGGTTCGGGGCCGAAGAACCACCACACCAACGCGGTAGCGATAGCGATGGCGACCACGATCTGGACAAAGTACGCCGCGATGATATCCGCCAGCCGCTGGATCGGCGCCCGCGTGCGCTGCGCCTCACTCACCATGTGGACGATCCGCGCCAGCAGCGTGTCGGCGCCCACGCGCCCGGCTTGAATAAGCAATGAGCCGTTGCCGTTCACGGTGGCGCCGGTGACCTTGTCGCCCACGGCCTTGGCCACCGGCATCGGTTCGCCGGTAATCATGGACTCGTCCACCCTGCTCGCGCCCTCGAGTACCGCACCGTCGACGGGCACCTTTTCGCCCGGCTTGACGCGCAGACGGTCGCCGACGGCCACGCTGGCTAGCGGCACCTGTTCCTCGACGCCATCCTCGCGCACGCGCCAGGCAAGGTTGGGCGCGAGTTGCAGCAACTGCTGAATCGCCTGGCTGGTCTTGCCCATCGCGCGCAACTGCAGTACGTCGCCGAGCATCACCAGGGTCACGATCACGGCCGCGGCCTCGAAATAGGTGCCGACCGCTCCATCGTGCTCGCGGAACTCCGGCGGAAACCAGGCGGGTGCAAGCACCGCGGCGAGACTGAACAGGTAGGCGAGCCCCACCCCGAGCCCGATCAGGGTGTACATGTTGAGCGCGCGATGCGCCAGCGAAAGCCAGAACTTTGAGAGAATCGGCCAGCCGACCCAGAGCACGACCGGCGTGCCCAGCACAAACTCGACCCAGCCGCGTGCTCGCGGCTGAAGCCCGAACAGATCATGGAGCCCAACTATCGGCGACATCGCGAACACCACCAGCGGGATCGACAGCGCCACGCCGGCCCATAGCCGGCGCGTAAGGTCGCGCAACTCGGAATCGTCGGCTTCCCCCGTGCCCGCCACCGGCACCAGCGCCATGCCGCACTTGGGGCAACTGCCGGGCTGCGGGCTTCGAATTTCCGGGTGCATGGGGCAGGTATATTCGGCGGCGGGCGCGGCGCGCGTAACGGCCTCGAGCATCGGTACCAGCGTCATGCCGCATTTCGGACAACTGCCCGGCGCGTCACGCACGATCTCCGGGTGCATAGGGCAGGTGTAACGGGTACCACTCGCCGCGGACGCGGGGCCTGGCGGCGTGGATCCCGCGTGCCCATGAACATGTGTGTGTGGCGTGTGCGTATGCCTCGCCTCTGCGCTCATGTCTGGCCTCTCGTAGGATTGTCTGTCGGGATAGAGCTGCGCAAGCCCTCCTGTCCGAACAGCGCCGGCCCCAGCGTCCGGTAGGCGAGCACCAATACCGGCGGCAGGATCAGCCACTGCAACAGCGGCGCAAGGCCAATGCCGAAGATCAGCGGCATGCTCGCCGCATAACTCCAGCTGCCGACACGATAGACGTTATACCACTCGCTCCATGCGGTGTAAGCCGTCGTGCCAATAACGAATATTGCGCCTCCTGTCCACGGCCGCGACGCCGGCCAGTCCGCGCGCCGGAGCACCACGCCCGCCGCTGCAAACATCACGAGCGAGATCATGGCGTCACCGACGGAGCAATGAAACAGCGACCAGGCGACGGTCTTGCCATCCGCCGCAGCCCAGAGCGTATACAGCCTGACCTGCGCGATTTCCCAGGTCAGATTCAAGGCGAAGGCAAGCACGGCCCATAGGCCGGTGCGCGCGATAATGCGGCGCATCATCGCATCAGGCTTGGGCGCTGGCGCCAAATACGGGAAAGCACGCCGGCGTGGTCGCTGCGTAGCGGATGTAAGCATCGCCGAATTGCGCGCGCGCTTCCCGCTCTTCACGCCGCGCGAGATGGACGTACATGAACACCAGGATCGGGAACATCGCGAGCGTGACCAGTGTTGGCCATTGAAACAGGAAGCCAGTCATGATCAGGACAAAGCCCACGTATTGGGGATGGCGCACGCGCGCATAAGCTCCGGTTGTCGCAAGCCTGTGATCGCGCTGCGCCGCATACAACACCTTCCAGGCCGAGGCGAGCAGCCAGAAGCCCGCGATGATCAGAATGTTGCTGATAACGTGAAACGGCCCGAAATGCGGATTCGTTTTCCAGCCGAACATCGTTTCGAGGAAATGGCCCGAGTCGTGCGACATCCAATCGATGCCGGGAAAGCGCGCCGACAGCCAACCCGACAACAGGTAGATCGTCAGTGGAAAGCCATACATCTCGGTAAACAGGGCAACCAGAAAACCAGAAAATGCGCCGAACGATCGCCAGTCGCGCGATGATTGGGGTTTGGCAAAGCTGAAGGCGAAAATGATGAACACCAGCGAGTTGATGATCACCAGCGACCAGAGCCCGTAGGCCGGAGCGGAGTCGTGATCCATTATTTTTTCTCCCTGACCGATTCGTTCGATGCATCGCTCGATCCATGACCCCCGTGGCCATGGCCGCCATGCATGAACAGGTGCATGAAAGGGCAGACCAGCAATAGCAAATAGGGCCAGTAGGACAACCACCCGGAGAGGTGCGCCCTATGCTCGGCGAGCAGAAAAAACGCTGAGATGGCCAGGAATACAATCCATGCAATATTTGCCCTGGACTTCATTCCGCCGTCCGATTCATGTTTGTGCTCCATGGCGGCTCCTGGTGGTTGCGGACCACGCGTATCGCGCATCATCCGGCTCGAATGGCAATCCCCTTGCTGGCCGGGTCAAATAGGAAGACCGGGCTGAGACCCGGCTCCCCGGCGCAAGTTTACTTTCCGTCCCGGGGATGGAAGTGTTTGGTCCTGTCAGCGGCAGCGTTGGTTTTGTTCGGTATGGCTTCGGGGGCTTTCTGCGGAAATCCGGTTTTTTCCTCAACGTGGGAGTGCGGCCTCATTTTTTTCTGGACAGCCGCTTTTTCCACTTTTGCGTCGGCCGGCGTGTCCGCTGCGGCGCTGGCGTTGAGCGAAAGTGCTGCCATGATCGCGAACAGGCTGGCGGCGAGGGAGGGTTTCAGTTTCATGGTCTTCTCCTAGGAAAGAGGAAAGGTTGGCGAACATCGCTGGAATCTCGGTGAGGCGACTGTCCAACTCTAGCGACAAGCCCAGTCTGCGCCGTCGCCCCCTTCGCCAACATTACAGCTCGATTACATTGTTGTCAGCTTGCGCAATCGGCGGCCACGGAGACCGGGCTCAGCGGCCGCATCCTGCCCCCGGCGTCACGCATCGAGATTCGCGCAAACCCGCTGAAGAAGCACCCGTACCTCCTTGCCCAGTGCATGCACTTCAGGTTTGTCGACCAGCCGCAATACGACCTCGGGATCCATAAACGCAACCGTTATGGCTCCATCGGCTTCTTCGCGCACGACCACATTGCACGGCAGCAGCAAACCGATGTCGGGGTCGGCCTCGATCGCACGGTGGGCAAGCGGCGGGTTGCATGCGCCGAGTATGCGATAGGGCCTGTGGTCGATGTTGAGCTTGGCTTTCAGCGTCGCCTTGACATCGATGTCGGTGAGCACGCCGAAGCCCTCTTTTTTCAGGGCCTCGGTGACTTCCAATTGACTCGAAATTTGCACCCGGTACAAGTTCGACCATATCATTCAGAGACATTCCATGATAAATCATCACTTTCTTGTCTTCAAGCGTGAGTGAATATGGATTTGGTAGAAATTTTATATTT
>JAJZUN010000432.1 GCA_021848555.1 Pseudomonadota bacterium
TGCACTTGTCGAGGTTCAGAACCATCGCGATCTGCGCGCGGACTTTCATAGCGTCGTGGCTCCCTTCGCCGTCAGCCGCTGACCGCGGCCGTCGTCGGCCGGTCCATCCAATCGACTCTTGCCATCTTGCGCACGATGACGAACTCGTCGCGGTTCGAGCCAACCGTGCCGTAGTAGTTAAAGCCGTAGGACAACTGGGCGTAGCCGCCGACCATATGCGTGGGCTTGACCAGCACGCGGGTGACCGAATTGTGGATGCCGCCGCGTGCGCCCGTGATCTCGCTGCCGGGCACGTTCACGATCTTCTCCTGCGCATGATACATCAGGCACATGCCCTCCTGCACCCGCTGACTCACCACCGCACGTGCGGTGATTGCGCCATTCAGGTTGAATAGCTCGATCCAGTCATTATCGACAATTCCTGCCTTGCGCGCGTCAGTCTCCGAAATCCACACGATCGGCCCCCCGCGTGAAAGCGTCAGCATGATCAGGTTGTCGGTATAGGTGGAATGGATGCCCCATTTCTGATGCGGCGTGATGAAGTTCAGCACCACTTCCGGCTCGCCGTTGCCACGCTGGCCGAGCAGGGCGTTCACCGTGCGCGTGTCCACCGGCGCCCGATAGAGCGCGAAGTTCTCCCCGAAATCCCGGAACCATGTGTGGTCCTGGAAAAATTGCTGTCGGCCCGTAAGCGTGCGCCAAGGGATCAGCTCATGGACGTTGGTATAGCTCGCGTTGTAGCTGACGTGCTCGCTCTCGATTCCGGACCAGGTCGGTGAAGTGATGATCTTGCGTGGCTGCGCCTGGATGTCGCGGAAGCGGATTTTCTCGTCTTCACGCGCTTCCGCGAAATGCCGGTGGTTGCGTCCGGTCTTGCGGCCCAACGCCTCCCAGGCCTTTACCGCCACCTCGCCGTTCGTCTCGGGCGCCAGGAACATGATCACCTCGGCGGCGTCGATGTCGGTCGCAATGCGCGGCCGCCCCTTGGTCGGGCCATCCTCGGTCACAGTGCGGTTGAGCGCGGCAAGGCCTTTTGCTTCCGCCTCCGCATTCCAGGCAATTCCCTTCCCGCCGTTGCCCAACTTCTCGACGAGCGGTCCAAGGGCGGTGAAGCGGCGGTAGGTGGCGGGGTAGTCCCGCTCGACGACACTGATCTCCGGCGCAGTCACTCCGGGGATCAACTCGCACTCACCCTTCTTCCAGTCTTTCGGCGCGAACGGCTGGCCCAACTCCGCCGGCGTGTCGTGCATCAGCGGGGTCAGCACGACATCCCGTTCGACCCCAAGCTGGCCAACAGCGAGTTCCGAAAAGCGGCGGGCGATGGTCTTGTAGGTCTCCCAGTCGCTGCGCGACTCCCACACCGGGTCCACCGCCGCGGACAGCGGGTGGATGAACGGATGCATGTCCGAGGTGTTGAGGTCATTCTTCTCGTACCAGGATGCCGTAGGCAGCACGACATCCGAGTAGAGGCAACTCGTGGACATACGAAAGTCGAGTGTCACGACAAGATCAAGCTTGCCCTCCGGCGCCTCGTCCCGCCAGACCACCTCTTCCGGCTTGCGCGCGCCGCTTTCGCCGAGATCCTTGCCTTGCAGTCCGTGCCGGGTGCCGAGGAAGTGGCGCAGGAAATACTCGTGCCCCTTGCCGGACGAGCCGAACAGGTTGGAACGCCAGATGAACAGGTTGCGCGGGAAGTTCACCGGATTGTCCGGATCCTCGCAAGCCATGCGCAAGCGCCCCGACCGCAGTTCGCCGACCACATAGTCCTTCACGCCAAGGCCGGCCTTGTCCGCTGCCGCCGCCAGGGTCAGCGGATTGACGGCAAGCTGTGGCGCCGACGGCAGCCAGCCCATCCGCTCCGCCCGCACATTCAGATCGATCAACGAACCCCGATAGACAGTCGGGTCGGCCAGCGGCGACAGCAGGTCCGCGACGCCGAGGGATTCGTATCGCCATTGGTCGCTGTGCGCGCAGAAGAACGACGTGCCCGCCATCTGCCGTGGCGGACGCACCCAGTCCAGCGCGAAGGTCAGCATCGTCCAGCCGGTCTGCGGCCGCAGCTTCTCCTGGCCGACATAGTGCGACCAGCCGCCGCCCGAGACACCGATCGTGCCGCACAGCATCAGGAAATTGATGATGCTGCGGTAGCTCATATCCTGCTGGTACCAGTGGTTCACACCAGCCCCGATGATGACCATCGAGCGTCCGTTCGTCTTCTCCGCATTTGCGGCGAACCCACGCGCCACCTCGATGGCCTTGGCGGCGGCCACCCCGGTGATTGGTTCCTGCCACGCGGGCGTGTACGGCAGGTTGTCCGAATAGGAGCGCGCGCACGGCCCCTCAAGGCCGCGATCCAGTCCGTAATGTGCGCAGAGCAGGTCGAACACGCTCGCCACGACGCCTTCCCCATCGGCAAGCGCGAGCCGCCTGACCGGCACGTTCCGCAGCAGCACGTCGCCGCCCTGCTCGCTGGCCGTGAACCGCTCGTGCAGTCGGCCGCCGAAATACGGAAACGCCACCTCCAACACATCATCGCGGCGGTCGATCAGGCTCAAAGCAAGCCGCACGTCACCGCCGGTCGCGCCATCCTTCTCCTCGAGGTTCCAGAGCCCTTCCGCTTCGCCCTCGGCCGGCCAGCGGAAGCCGACCGAGCCCTGCGGGACCACCGGCGCGCCGGACCGCTGGTCGATCGCCACACTCTTCCAGTCCGCGCGACCTGCATCACCAGGCGTGCCGGGAAGGTCGCTGGCCCGCAGGAACCGGTCGGCCACCCAACGCCCCTCCTGGCGCCGCAGGCGGACCAGCATCGGCAGGTCCGTATAGCGCCGGCAGTAGTCCTGGAAATACGGCACCTGGCGATCGAGAAAGAACTCCCGCAGGATGACATGGCCCATGGCCATCGCGAGCGCTGAGTCGGTGCCTGGCTTCGGGTGCAGCCAAAGATCCGACAGCTTCGCCACCTCGGAGTAGTCCGGCGTGATCGCCACGACCTTGGTGCCGTTGTAGCGCGCCTCGACAAAGAAGTGCGCGTCGGGGGTTCGCGTCTGCGGCACATTGGAGCCCCAGGCGATGAGGTAGCTGGAATTATACCAGTCAGCCGATTCCGGAACATCGGTCTGCTCACCCCATGTCTGCGGACTCGATGGCGGCAAATCGCAATACCAGTCATAGAACGACAGCATGGTGCCGCCGATCAGGCTGAGATAGCGGGCGCCGGAGGCAAAGGAGACCATCGACATGGCGGGAATCGGCGAGAAGCCGACGACGCGGTCGGGGCCGTAGGTCTTGATCGTGTGCAAGTTGGCCGCGGCAATGATCTCGCTCGTCTCGTCCCAACTTGCGCGGACGAACCCGCCGCGACCGCGGATTTCCTTGTACTCGCGCGCCTTTGCGGGGTCGGAGACAATGGCCCCCCACGCCTCCACCGGCCCCAACGTCTTGCGTGCCTCGCGCCAAAGCCGCAGCAGGCGGGAGCGGATCATCGGGTATTTCAGCCGGCTGGCGCTGTAGAGATACCAGCTATAGGAGGCGCCGCGCGAGCACCCGCGCGGCTCGTGGTTCGGCATGCCGGGACGGGTGCGCGGATAGTCGGTCTGCTGCGTCTCCCACGTGACGACGCCGCTCTTGACGTAGATTTTCCAACTGCACGATCCGGTGCAATTCACGCCGTGAGTGGACCGCACGATCTTGTCATGCTGCCAGCGCTGGCGGTACCCCTCCTCCCAGTCGCGGTTCTCGTGCCGCACCTCTCCATGGTCGCCAGCGAACTTGTCACGCTCGCGGGTGAAATAGGTCAGCCGGTCGAGAAAGTGACTCATG
>JAJZUN010000433.1 GCA_021848555.1 Pseudomonadota bacterium
CTTCGTTGAAATCATGCCCGCCGTACAGATTGTAGATCGGGCGCACGCTCACGCCGGGCTGCGCCAGATCGACGATGAACTGCGTCATGCCGGCGTGGCGGTCTTCCTCCTTCGGTGCAGTGCGCGCCAGCGCGATCAGATAATGGGTCTGATGCGCGCCGCTGGTCCAGACCTTGGTGCCGCTGATGCTCCAGCCGCCTGCGACCTTGCTCGCGCGCGTGCGCACCGCCGCCAGGTCGGAGCCGGAGTCGGGCTCGCTCATGCCGATGCTGAAAAAACACTCCCCCGCGGCGATCTTCGGCAGGATCGTGCGCTTGGCGCGCTCGCTGCCGTAGCGCAGGATCTGATTGCCGCTTTGCCGGTCGGCGATCCAATGCGCGCCTACCGGCGCGCCGCCGGCGAGCATTTCCTCGGTCACGACATAGCGCTCCAGCGCCGAGCGCTCGTGCCCGCCGTACTGCTTCGGCCAGCGCATGCCGATATAGCCGCGCGCGCCGCATTTGCGGCTGAAGCCCGCATCGAAGGACGACCATGAATTGCGGCTGGGCGTGAACGCCCCTAGCGCGACCTCCTGCGCGATGAAGGCGCGCACTTCGCCGCGCAGCGCCTGCGCCGCCTCCGGCATAGGCACCGGATCGAATCTGAACTCGTGCATGTTTCCCCCAATATACGGCCTGCGCCCGGCCGCCCATACTGCAGGCGGTCAATATAGCCGAGACGCTGCGGGCGCGCAAAAGGTAGAATCCCCCGCGCACACTTCGCGCCAGCCGGCCCTACCCAGAAAGGAACCCGAAACATGAGCCACACTCACCCGGTGCTGTACGAACAGCATGGCGGCGTCGTCGTCCTGACGCTGAACGAACCCACGACGCGCAACGCCATTTCGCCGGCGATCGTGCGCGCGCTGGTCGAATACACCGAGCGCATCAATGCCGACCTGAGCGTGGGCTGCGTCATCCTGACCGGCGCCGGCAAGGGATTTTCCTCGGGCGGCAACGTCAAGCAGATGAAAGAGCGCACCGGGCTGTTCGGCGGCAGTCCGGCCGATGTCCGCCGCAGCTATCAGCACGGCATACAACGCATCCCGCTCGCGATGTACGGACTCGAAGCGCCGTCGATCGCCGCGGTCAACGGTGCCGCCGTCGGCGCCGGCTGCGACCTTGCGTCCATGTGCGACATACGCATCGCGGCGCGCAGCGCCACGTTTGCCGAGAGCTTCCTGCGCGTAGGCCTGGTTTCGGGCGACGGCGGCGCCTGGTTCCTGCCGCGCGCCGTCGGCATGTCCAAAGCCTGCGAAATGACCTTCACCGGCGATTTCGTCGAGGCCGAGGAGGCGCTGCGCATCGGCCTGGTGTCCAAGTTGGTCGACGATGACCAGCTCATGCACGCCGCCATGGCGCTCGCGCGCCGCATCGCCGCACAGCCGGTGCATTCGCTGAGACTGACCAAGCGCCTGCTGCGCGACTCGCAGCAGGTGGGCCTGGCTACGGCGCTCGAAATGGCTTCCGCGATGCAGGCGCTGGCGCAGCACACCAAGGACCAGCACGAAGCGGTGCTCGCGTTTTCGGAAAAACGCGAGCCGAAATTCGAAGGCCGCTAGCCCAATAGCGCGAGGACTCTGCCATGCAAAGCGGCATCTACAGCTATCCCGGCACCAGCCGCATCGTCTACGGCACGCAGTTCGACGCCGCGCTCAAGCGCGAACTCGAGCTCACGCGCGAGCGCCGCGTCTATGCGCTTGCGAGCGGCACGCTCGCGCGCAGCACCGATGTCATCGACCGCCTGCGTGCAGCGCTGGGCGAGCGGGGTGCCTGCGGCCGAGGTGCTGGCCGAGCTGATCGCCGATCTGGGCCTGCCGCGCACCCTGCGCGAACTACTCGACGCGGCTTGGTAGCGGCACGGATACGCGTCAGCGCGGTTTTTACCCGGCCGCTTTTTGGTACAGACAGTAAAGCAGCGCACGCCCGTCATCATCGAGCCCGGGCGTCTGCTCCTGCGGCAGGAAGTGCAGTTTGAACGCGCGCAGCGCCGCGGCATAGTCTTCGGTGTCGTAACCGAGCGCGCGCAATTCCTGCGCCGGATCGATGGGCAGCGGCGGCGGCGCAAACGGCGGATCGCACCACAGGCCGTAGCCGTTGTCGGCCAGCGTCTTCCATGGAAAATAGCGGCTGGGATCGGTCTTGCGCCTGGGCGCGACGTCGGCGTGCCCGAGGAAATTCGCGGCGGGGATGTGATAGCGCGCTTCGATGTCTGAGAGCAGGCGCAGCAGGGCTGCAATCTGGGCCTCGGGGAACGGTTCGTTGCCGTTGTTGTCTAGCTCTATGCCCAGAGAAGCCGAATTGAGGTCCGTGTCTGCGCCCCATTTCGACGCGCCCGCGTGCCAGGCGCGCGCGCGTTCGTCGACCAGCTGGAGGATGCGGCCGTCGCGCCCGATCAGATAATGCGCGCTGGCCTCGCGCAGCGGGTTCGTGAGCGAGCGCAGCGCCTGAGCTACGCCGTCGTCGCTGGTGTGATGCAAAATGACAAAATTGGGTTTGCGCTCATTGAAGTTCGGCGACGGCTGCCACTCGGTCGGAATGCCGGCGCGCTGCGGCAGCGGCGCACAGGCCGCCAGCGCGAGCAGGATTGCAAGCGGAAAGGTCCGCGTCAGAGTCATGGCGCGCTGCGTTTCATAGTCCAGTGGAAATTGTACCGCCATGCCGGTTTACAATAACGGCGAATGTCGAAGGGAGCGATCCATGGCCGGACCGAAGGAAGCCAACGCGGAGCTGATTGCGCGCCTGCCCGATGCAGGCCCGGTGGTCATGGTGAATCTGCTGCGCCTGCGCGACCGCGCCGCCTACCGGCGCTACGGCGAGCTCACCATGCCCTTGATCAGGGCGCGCGGCGGCACGGTGCTGTGGGCGGGCAACGGCGAGGCGGTGGCCTTCGGCGATGCGCAGAGCGACCGCTGGGACTATGTGGTGCTGGTGCGCTATCCTTCGCGCGCGGCCTTTCTCGACATGCCGCACTCGCGCGAATACGCCGCGGCGAACGTCCAGCGCGAGCAGGCGGTCGAGCGGCATGTGATCCTCGCCGCCGCCGAGACTTACTCGAAAATGCCGCAGCCGAGCTGAGACCGACCGCCATGCGTCTGTTGCTAGTCGAAGACGACCCGATGATCGGCGAAAGCGTGCGCGCCGGCCTGCAGCAGGACGGTTTCGCGGTCGACTGGGTGCAGGACGGGCGCGCGGCCGAGCTTGCGCTCCAGACCAATGCCTACGACACGCTGTTGCTGGACCTGGGCCTGCCGCGCAAAGCGGGCCTCGACGTGCTCGCCGCGCTGCGCCGGCGCGGCGATTCCATACCGGTGCTGATCCTGACCGCACGCGATGCGGTCGCCGACCGGGTCAAGGGGCTGGATGCGGGCGCCGACGATTATCTGGTGAAGCCGTTCGACCTGGAGGAACTGGCGGCGCGGGTGCGGGCGCTGCTGCGCAGAAAATCCGGCAGCGCCGATCCGGTGATTCAGGTGGGCGGGCTCAGCCTCAATCCGGCGACGCACGAGGTGACGCTGGACGGAAAGCCGGTCTCGCCCTCGGCGCGCGAGTTCGCGCTGATCCATGCGCTCGCCGCGCGCCCCGGCGTGGTGTATTCGCGCGCGCAGCTCGAGGAAAAGCTCTACGGCTGGGGGCAGGAAGTGGAAAGCAATACGGTGGAGGTATACGTGCATTCGCTGCGGCGCAAGCTCGGCGCGAACAGCATCCAGAACGTGCGCGGCGTCGGCTACATGGTGCCGAAGCAGCCATGAGCTCGATCCGGCGCCAGCTGAGATC
>JAJZUN010000002.1 GCA_021848555.1 Pseudomonadota bacterium
GCCGGTGCACGGGGTACAACAAGATCATCGATGCGGTGCTCGATGCGGCACGCGAAATGCGGGGAGGCTGACCATGGATGCGAAAACGATCAAGCAGGAAGAAGTGCTGAAGGTGGTCGGCACGCGCCCGGTGCGGCCCGACGGCGTGCCCAAGGTGACCGGCCTCGCCCGTTACGGCGCCGACTTCGCCCTGCCGGGCATGCTGTGGGGCGACATCCTGCGCTCGCCGCACGCCCATGCGCGCATCCGTGCGATCGACACCTCGAAGGCGCGCGCGCTGCCCGGCGTCAAGGCGGTGATCACCTCGGCCGATTTCCCCGAGCAGAAGTACGAGTTCCTCGGCCCCGAGCGTGTCGCGGTCAATTTCTGGCACATGACGCGCAACATCATGGCGCGCGAGAAAGTGCTCTACGAGGGGCATGCCGTCGCCGCCGTCGCCGCGATCAACAAGGCCGTCGCCAGCGAGGCGCTGCGGCTGATCGAAGTGGACTACGAACCGCTGCCGCACGTGATCGACGTCGATGAGGCGATGCAGCCCGACGCGCCGCTGCTGTTCGAGGACATGATTACGCGCGGCGTCGAGCCGGCGCCGGCCCGGCCTTCGAATGTTTCCAAGCGCATCGAGTTGAAGCTCGGCGATACCGAGGCCGGCTTCGCCGCGGCCGACGAAATCGTCGAAATGAGCTTCAAGACCGCGCCGGTGCACCAGGGCTACATCGAGCCGCACGGCTGCCTCGCGCGCTTCGATGCCGACGGCCAGGGGGAGATCTGGGCCTCGAGCCAGGGCCATTTCGTGGTGCGCGCCTATACCGCGCGGCTGCTCGACATGAATATCGGCGACCTGCTGGTGCATCCGGCCGAGATCGGCGGCGGCTTCGGCGGCAAGACCGTCGTGTATATCGAGCCGGTTGCGGCCCTGCTCTCGCGCAAGACCGGCCATCCGGTCAAGATCGTGATGAGCCGCGAAGACGTGTTCAAGGCGACCGGACCGACTTCCGGATCGTCGATGACGGTCAAGATCGGCGTGAAAAAGAACGGCAAGCTGGTCGCCGCCGACGGCGTGTTCAAATTTCAGGCGGGCGCATTTCCCGGCTCGCCGGTGATGAACGCGACCATGTGCGGTTTTGCGCCCTATGACATCCCCAACGTGCGCTCGGTCGGCTACGACGTCGTCTGCAACCGGCCGAAGTCGGCCGCCTACCGCGCCCCCGGTTCGCCGATCTCGGCCTACGCGGTGGAAAGCACCATGGATGCGGTCGCCGCGAGAATCGGCCTGGACCCGCTCGAGTTCAGGCTGATGAATGCAGCCAAGGCGGGGACGCAGACGGCGTGGGGACCGAAGCATGCGCACGACGGCTACGCCGAAACCGTCAAGGCGCTGCTCGATCATCCCGCTTACGCGGCGCCGCTGGCAAAGAACCAGGGGCGCGGCGTGGCCTCGGGCTTCTGGTTCAACAACGGCGGCGAATCCAGCGCCACGGTGCATATCACCGAGGACGGTTCGGTCGCGGTCGCCACCGGCAGCATGGACATCGGCGGCTCGCGCGCGGCTATGGCGATGATGGCGGCCGAGACCCTGGGCGTGGCCTATGACCAGGTCCGGGCCATCGTGGCCGACACCGCTTCGATCGGCTATACCCATGTCACCGGCGGCTCGCGCGTCACCTTCGCCACCGGCATCGCCGTGGTCGAGGCGTGCACCAAGGTGATCGACGAGCTGCGTGCGCGCGCGGCGATGATCTGGAACGTGGGCAAGGGGGAGGTGGTCTGGGAGCAAGGCTGCGCGCGGTTTTCCGGCGAGGACTCGGGCAAGTTCGAGCCGCTGTCGCTGAAGGCGATCGCCGCCAAGCGCGCGGTGACGGGCGGGCCGATCGGCGCCGAAGTCTCGGTCAATGCAGGCGGCGCCGCGCCGGGCTTCGCCAGCGAACTGTGCGACGTCGAGGTCGACCCCGAGACCGGCAGCGTGAAAATCCTGCGCTTCATCGTCGCGCAGGACGTGGGCCGCGCGATCCATCCGAGCTACGTCGAGGGCCAGATGCAGGGCGGCGTGGTGCAGGGCATAGGCTGGGCCTTGAACGAGGAGTACATCTACGACGCCGCGGGGCACTTGCTGAACGCGGGTTTTCTCGACTACCGCGTCCCGGTCGCCTCCGATCTGCCGATGATAGAGGCGGTGCTGGTGGAGGTGCCGAACCCGAACCACCCGTTCGGCGTGAAAGGCGCGGGCGAGGCGAACATCGTGCCGTCGATGGCGGCGGTCGCCAACGCGGTCAACAACGCGATCGGCCGGCGCCTGACCGAACTGCCGATGTCGCCGCCCAAGGTGCTGGCCGCAATCGACGCGGGCCGCAGAGGCTAGAATTGGCGCCGGCGCTCGCGCATGTCGTGCTCATCAGCAGCCTGAGCCGCGAGTACACCGATGGCGTGAATGAATTCGAGATCGAGGCGCAGACCCTGTACGACGTCCTCCGGGCGCTCGATGCGCGCTACCCCGGCCTGGGCGAGCACCTGGAGGAGCAGACCAGCGTCGCCATCGACGGCGAGATCTACGAGATCGGCTATTACCATCGGCTGCGGCCGGACTGCGAAATCTATTTCATTCCAAAAATCGAGGGCGGGTAGCGTCGCCGCTGCTCCACGGGCGCCGCACTCAAAGACGACCGGCGCTGCGCTTTTGAAATTGGCGCTATCGAGACACTTGTAGAATCGGTAAACTCCCCCGCGGTTACGGGCGCGAACATCGGCGCCGGGTCTGGGAGGTCATATAGCTAAACGTAGGCAATGGCCAGTGTGGCTGCAGCCGCAAAGCATGGCATTTACGGCGGTCGCGGCCGTCGTTCTGGGATTGAACGCGTTTGCGCTCGATCTGGCGTATCGGCTCGCGACCGGCGGCGACGCCCTAGCACAGGTTTCCATTGCGCTGGTCGGCGCAACGGCGGGCAATCTCCTGTTGTTGCTCCTTACTTTTCTCAGGTATCGCTCCCAGGTTCGTGCGCGTCCGGCGCCGGCGCAAGCGCAGAGCCTGCGCACCGCGGCCGGCCTGGAGACGGCCGGGCCGGCGCTGCTCGAGGATATGGGCAAGCTGCTGCAATCCAGCACCGGCTACGCCGATGCCTACCGGGTGGTGCAGACCTGCGCCACAGGCTTGTTTGCCGATTGCAGCGGTGCGCTGTATCTCGCCGCGGCGACCGGCACCCGGCTGGAACTCAAGGTGTCGTGGGGCAAGGCCGCAGGCAGCCGTGCAAATTTTGAACCGGCCGAGTGCTGGGCGATACGCCGCGGCGACGCCTATCTCACCGCGGGTGTGTCCGATATCGCCTGCCCCCACATGCAACAGCCGCTCGCGGCGCCCAGCCTGTGCGTGCCGGTCCTGGGTCAGGGCCGCGTGCTCGGTGTCCTGCTGCTCGAAGATCCGGCGCGTTCCGGAGTACTGGACTCGATGCGCGCCGTCGCGAAGAATTTCGCCAGTCAGATCGGCCTCGCCCTGGCCAATATGCAGCTGCAGGAAACGCTGCGCAACCTGTCTGTGCGCGATCCGCTTACCGGCCTGTTCAACCGCCGCTACATGGAGGAATCGCTGAAGCGCGAGATCGCCACGGCAAAGCGCAAGAGCCGGCCGCTGGGCATCGCGCTGTGCGACTTGAACCAGTTCAAGCGCTTCAACGATGCCTTCGGGCGCGATGCGGGCGACTATGCGTTGCGCCAGGTCGCCGCGTTGATCAACAAGCACATACGCTCGAGCGATATCGCCTGCCGCTATGAACAGGATGAAATCGTGCTGGTCTTTCCCGAGGCTCCGCTTGCGGGGGTGGTCATGCGCGCGCGGCAGTTGCGCGAGGCGATATTCGCCATGCATCTGGAATATTTCGGCAAGCCGCTGGAAAAAATTTCGGTTTCCTTCGGCGTGGCCATGTTTCCCGATCACGGAAACACTGCGGCCGAGCTGCTGCGCGAGGCGCACTGCGCCCTGGCGCTCGCCAAGGAATTCGGCAACGACCGGGTGCAGGTCGCAGGCGCGCAGCCCCGATAGCGGCGGCTGCGGTGCGGGCGATGCGCCCCTGAACTATCCCAGCGCCTGCTTGTAGCGCTGGCGCGCGGCCTCTTCCTTGATCACGTCGTCGATCTCGCGCATGACGCTGCCGATGTCGGCGGGTGGTTCCTTGCGCTCGAAGCAGCCGGTCAGGGCGATCTCCGGGTGCAGCTTGCCGCTCTGGTAGAGCGACCAGATTTCGCGGCCGTAGTCGGTGGTCCGCAGCGCCGGCGCGAAACGGCCGAAGTAGCTGGTGAGGTTGTCGACGTCGCGCTCGAGCATGGCGCCGGCGCTGTTGTTGCCCGCCGCATCGACCGCTTGCGGCAGGTCGATGATGACCGGGCCCGCGCTGCCCACCAGCACGTTGTATTCGGACAAGTCGCCGTGAATGATGCCCGCGCACAGCATGCGCACGACCTGCACGATCAGGGTGTGGTGGTATTCGCGCGCCTGCGCTTCGCTCAGCACCAGGTCGTTCAGCCTGGGGGCGGCGTTGCCGCTGTCATCGGTCACCAGCTCCATCAGCAGCACGCCCTCGAGGAAGTTGTAGGGCCGCGGCACCCGCACCCCGACTGCGGCGAGGCGGTGCAGGGCGTCGACCTCGGCGCTCTGCCAGGCCTGTTCCTGCTCCTGGCGCCCGTAGCGCGAACCTTTCTCCATGGCGCGGGCGCGGCGGCTGTTCTTTACCTTGCGCCCTTCCGTGTACTGGACGTTCTGGCGGAAGCTGCGTTTGCTCGCCTCCTTGTACACTTTGGCGCAGCGCGTGTGCCCGCCGCAGCGGACCACGTAGACCTCGGCTTCCTTGCCGCTCATGAGCTGGCGCACGACTTCGTCGACCATGCCTTCGTCGACCAGTGGTGCCAATCTCTTGGGTGTTTTCATTGGCCCCTTTGCGCGCTGCTCGGGCGCTGTGCTGCGGACCGCTGCGATTGTACGCTATTCGGGACGCGGCACTCGCGGCGGGCAAGCCCGGGTCAGTCAGCGGCGAAAAAAAAAACCGGTGGCGCTATTGAAACGCCACCGGCTAGAAGACGGGATTCCAAAGGAGGAGGAGGAGAAACCCCGCAAACGAATAGTACGACAAACGATGTTGCGATGCAACACCAAATCGCCTTGAGTGAGTAATATTTCACGCATTTTCTCATCTGATTTTCTGATGTCCGCCATCACATATTGCGTTTTGGTGCATCGCGTCAATGTGATATATATGGCGAGCGGGGAGGGGCCGCGAAAAAAAGCGATTCGATGATAATCCGACCACTGACAGTATACGAGCGCGAGGCCGTCAGAAGCTTCTACCTGGCGCTGACGCCAGACGACCGCCGCAAGCGCTTCTGCTGCTCGATTTCCGACGAGACGATTTCCAAGTATGTGGACCGGCTGAACTTTACCCGGGACACGATACTTGCCGCGTTCGACGAGCGGGCCAATATCATCGGGCTGGCCGAACTGGTGCGGGGCCCGAAGCAAAGCGAAATGGCATTTTCGGTGCGGCCTGAGCGGCGCGGTCAGAAGATAGGCACCAAATTGCTGGAAAAACTCATGCTGCGCGCCAGAATGTGCGGCGTCGGCAAGGTGTTCGTGATGTTCCTTTCGAACAATACCCCCATGCGCAAAATGGCCATGCGCGCCGGCATGGCGGTGAGCTCGATCGACGGCGAAGCCCATGCGGCGCGTGAACTGCCGGCGCCGAGCGCGGAAGAACTGAGCCGCTGGTACATCGAAGAGGGGTTTGCGCACGGGGAGTATTTCGGAACCCTGGGCCTGGTCCGCTGGGATTCGCTCCTGAGCCGGCCGGCAAGCGGCGACCCTCTGTCCTCCCAAACCCTGGCACCGACCGCCTGAGCGCCCCGCCGGGCATCGCGCAGACTGCGGCGGCAATCCGCCCGTATATTGCGCAAAGTCAATCCGCCGGCGCTGCACTGCCCGGACAATATCCCTGGCGGCGGCTGCGGGTGCGCCTAAGCGCTTCCCGGCCCGACGCCGCGCGAGCGGAAGCCTCCCCTGCCTCGCGGGGGAGTCCGAATCCGCTCGAACGGCCTGTCCCCAGGAGAATCAGATCATGGCCCTGACCAAGACCCAACACTCCAGGCTCGAGCACCTGCTCGATAAGCAATACGATGAGCTGCTGGAAAAGGTGCGCGACGCGCTGGAACAGAGCGAAAACCAGCAATACATCGAACTGATCGACCGGGCGCCGGCCGACAGCGGCGACCAGGCCGTGGGCGACGAGCTGGCCGATCTCAATCTCGCGATCATCGACCGGCACGTCCTGGAGCTGCGCGACATCGAGGCGGCCAGGGCGCGCATCAGGGATGCGGGCTTCGGTATCTGCATCGACTGCCGCGACGAAATAGGCTTCGAGCGCCTGCTCGCCTACCCGGCGGCGAAGCGCTGCCTTAATTGCCAGCGACAGCACGAAAGAACCTATGCGCACGAGGGCCATACGACGCTCTGAGCCTGGGCTGCATTTGACGGAAATCATCTCGGTGCGTGCACGGAAGGCATATGCTGGCTTGGCGCAAGTGCAGATCGACCTGTGATAGCTGCGATGCTCCGCGGTGCGTATGCAGGGATAGCAACAATGCGTAGCGATGAGAGGTCAGCCATGAAAAGCCAACGCGGGAGTTTTCAGCCGATCAGCCGGGATCAATTGCGGCAGGAACTGGTCCACGACAGCTACAAGGCGGGGCACAAGCTGCGCGAACCGGCCTGCTGTCCCGATTGCGGCGCGGTGTTTCATAACGGTCGCTGGACCTGGGCCGCCGCGCCCGCAGCGGCCCACCAGGAGAGGTGTCCGGCCTGCCATCGCGTGCATGACAAGTTCCCCGCAGGCTTCGTGGCGCTGAAGGGGGCATTCCTGCAACTGCATCGCGACGAGATACTGCATTTGATGCGCAACCACGAGGCAAAGGAAAAGGCCGAGCACCCGCTGCAGCGGATCATGGCCATAGTCGATGCCGACGACGGTGTGATGGTCACGACCACCGACGCCCATCTTGCGCGCGATCTCGCGCAAGCCCTGCAGCATGCCTACAAGGGCGAACTCGATTTTCGCTACAACAAGGAAGATAACCTGCTGCGCGCGTCCTGGACGCGTTGACGCCGCACGGGCGAGGGCAGAGCCTGCGCCGCGGCGGCCGCGCCCGGCCGCTCAGCGTTCGAGGCGCGTGATCTTGGAGCCTTCGAACGTGAGGTTGTACATCAGGCCTTTGTTCGAGAAGATGAAACCGATGATCGGCTGCTTCACGGTGTCGGTGCTGATCTCGCCGCCCGCGCCCAGCGTCGCGAGCGCCACGCTGCCGTCCACGCCCGCCTTCCAGCCTTCGCTGTGGCGGAATTTGTCCAGCACCTTCGGGTTCATGAACAGGATGATCTGCGACTTGACCTGGGCGCCGAGCTGGAAGCCGATGGAGGCGGCGGCGGTGCTGTAATAACCGGCGGTCTTGCCCTTGATCAGGAGCGCGCCCTCGCCGTATTCGCCGCCTATGCCTACGCCCGCTTTGAGCACCTCCGGAAACACCAGCATTCCGGCCGCCTTCTGCGCCAGTTCCTTGCCGGCGCCGGTCTGTTTGTAGAATTCGCGTATCGCCTGCTGCACCTTGGCATCGATCTCGGCCTTGGAGGCGGCGAGTGCGACCGACGGAGCGGCTAGGCCGAGCATGGCGCCGACAAGCAGCGCCGCCATGGTTCTGAGTAGCATGATCCGTCCCCCTCTGGAAATGGCCGCATAAGCTTACGCCGAAAGCCGCGGCGATGCGAGCAGCGGGGCGCGTCTGGCAATCCTCGCGGCTTTGCCTTAGGATGGGCCCAATTTTACCCAGGCTTCCGGAGATACCATGCCCCCAGCGATCACCTGCGTCGAAGACTTGCGCCTGCTGGCCAAGAAACGCGTGCCGCGCATGTTCTACGACTATGCCGATTCGGGTTCATGGACCGAACAGACCTATCGTTCCAACGAAAGCGATTTCGCCAGGATCAAGCTGCGCCAGCGCGTGGCGGTCAACATGGAGAACCGCAGCCTCAACACGACCATGGCGGGCCAGCCGCTGACGATGCCGGTGGCGCTCGCGCCCGTCGGGCTGGTCGGCATGCAGCATGCCGACGGCGAGATTCTGGCCGCGCGCGCCGCCGAAAAATTCGGCGTCCCGTTCACGCTCTCGACCATGAGCATCTGCTCCATCGAAGACGTGGCCGAGAACGTCGAGAAGCCCTTCTGGTTTCAGCTGTATGTGATGCGCGACCGCGATTTCATCAAGCGCCTGATCGACCGCGCCAAGGCGGCCGGTTGTTCCGCGCTGGTGCTCACCCTGGATCTGCAGATCATGGGGCAGCGCCACAAGGACATCATCAACGGCCTGTCGGCGCCGCCCAAGATCACATTGCGCAACATGCTCAACATGGCCACCAAGCCGCGCTGGGGCCTGGGCATGCTCGCCACCCGGCGCCACACCTTCCGCAATGTGGTGGGCCATGCAATGGACGCCGACAATCTGAGTTCGCTCTCGGAATGGAGCGCGCGCCAGCTCGACCCTACCATGTGCTGGGACGACGTGCAGTGGATCAAGGAGCGCTGGGGCGGCAAGCTGATTTTGAAGGGCATCATGGACGCCGAAGACGCCGAAATCGCAGTGCGCTCCGGCGCGGATGCGATCATCGTCTCCAACCACGGTGGCCGCCAGCTGGACGGCGCGCCTTCGTCGATCGCAGCCCTGCCGCCCATCGTGCAGGCCGTCGGCGACAGGATCGAGGTCTTGATGGACGGCGGCATACGCTCGGGACAGGACGTGATCAAGGCGCTCGCCCTGGGCGCCAAGGGCGTGTTCATCGGCCGCGCCTTCGTCTACGGGCTGGGTGCGCTGGGCGAGGCCGGCGTGACCAAATGCCTGGAACTCATCCAGAAGGAACTCGACGTCACCATGGCGTTCTGCGGCCTGCGCGACGTGAAACAGGTGGACCGGACCATCCTCGTGCCGGGGACCTATTGAGGGTGCCGGAGGGATTTCGCGTTTGATGCTTCAGGAACGGGCTCCGTCCTTTATAATCCGGGGCACATGCGCATCCTACTCAGCAACGACGACGGCTATTTTTCCCCCGGAATCGCCCGCCTCGCCGAAGTCCTCTCCGGCGTGGCCGAAGTTACGGTGGTGGCCCCGGAGCGCGACCGCAGCGGCGCCTCCAATTCGCTTACCCTGGACCGGCCGCTTTCGGTCAAGCGCGCGGCCAACGGCTTCATGTTCGTCAACGGCACGCCGACCGACTGCGTGCACCTGGCCGTGACCGGGCTGCTCGATAAGCTCCCCGACATGGTCGTCTCGGGGATCAATCTGGGCGCCAACATGGGCGACGACACCATATACTCGGGCACGGTCGCCGCCGCCACCGAGGGTTTCCTGCTCGGCATTCCTTCGATTGCGGTATCGCTGGCGAGCAAGGTCGGCCGGCATTTCGACACCGCCGCGCGTGTGACGCTGGAAATGGTCGAGCGCCTGCAGCGCGTCCCCGTGTCCGGGCCGGTGCTGCTCAATCTGAATATCCCCGATCTGGCCTACGACGCGCTGCGCGGCGTCGAAATCACGCGCCTCGGGAAACGCCACAAGGCCGAACCCGTGATCAAGGAAGTCAGTCCGCGCCAGGAGACCGTCTATTGGGTCGGTCCCGCCGGCGGCGCGCAGGACGCGGGCGCGGGCACCGATTTCTTCGCCGTCGCGGCGCAGCGGGTGTCGGTGACGCCGCTGCAGATCGATCTCACGCACGTGAGCCAGATTCCGCTGTTGCGCGATTGGTTGAAGCGATGATACGCCGCGGCCACCCGCAGGCGCAGGGCATAGGCATGACCTCGCAGCGCACGCGGGCGCGCATGGTCGAGCGCCTGCGCAAGGAAGGAATCACGGACGAGGGTGTGCTTGCGGCCCTGGGCAGCGTGCCGCGCCACCTGTTCGTGGAGGAGGCGCTGGCGAGCCGCGCCTACGACGACGATGCGCTGCCGATCGGTTTTTCCCAGACCATTTCCCAGCCCTATGTCGTGGCCCTGATGATCCAGACGCTGCGCGCCGGGCGCAAACTCGGGAAGGTTCTGGAAATCGGCACCGGCTGCGGCTACCAGGCCGCGGTGCTGGCGCAACTCGCGACCGAAGTGTATTCGATCGAGCGCATCGCGCCGCTGCTGGCCAAGGCGCGGGCGAATCTGCGCGGCCTGCGCCTGTCCAATCTGCGCCTGAAGCACGCCGACGGAACCCTCGGCCTGCCCGAGGCCGCGCCCTTCGATTCCATCATACTTTCCGCTGCGGCGCGGCAGTTGCCGCAGTCCTTGTTGCAGCAGCTGGCGCTCGGCGGCAGAATGATATTGCCATTGGGCAGTTCCGAGCAGGTGTTGCGGCTGGTGGAACGCAGCCGCTCCGGCTACAGCGAAACCACGCTGGACGCCGTGCGTTTCGTGCCGATGTTGACGGGGGTGGAATGAAGCGGAGTCCGGCTTTGCTGTGCCTTGCCGCATGGGTTGCGGCGTCGCTTGCGGGTTGCGCCAGCCGGCCGGTGCAGGCGCCGGTGGTCGATCGCGCGCCGCCGGCGGCAGCCAGCCCCGTGGCCAGGCCCAAGGCGGCTGCGGCGGCGGATACCCGCCCCGAGACCTACACCATCCGGCGCGGTGACACCATGTTCAGCATCGCGCTTGACCACGGCCTGGACTACAAGGAACTCGCCGCCTGGAACAATCTGGACGACCCGAGCCGGATACGCCCCGGCCAGCAACTTCGGATCAGGCCGCCGGCGGGCGTGCAGGAAGCGCCGGTGACGGTGCATCCGGTAACCACCGCAGGGCGGGTCGAGACGCGGCCGCTGGGCGCGCCGGCAGGTGCGGCGGCCGAACCCGCGCGCGCGCCTGCTGCGCAGGGCGCGATCAAATCGGAACCCCTGGGTCGCAAGCTGCCCTACACGCCGGAAAATCTGGCGCTGCTGCAGCGCGGCGAAGCGCCGGCCGCACCCTCGGGCCAGGCGCCCGCCGTTGCGGCCGCACCGGCGCCGGCCGCGGCGCCCGCGCTTCCGGCCGCGGCGGCGAAACCCGATGCCGCAGCGGACGACGAGGACAAGGTCGACTGGGGCCGGCCGGCGCAGGGCAAGGTCATCGCGGCGTTTTCCGAGCCGAGCAACAAAGGCGTGGACATCGCCGGCAAACCGGGTGATCCGGTGATCGCCGCAGCGCCCGGGCGGGTCATCTATAGCGGCGAAATGCGCGGCTACGGCAAGCTCGCGGTGATCAAGCACAACAAGACCTATTCGTCGGTCTATGCGCATAACCGCGACATCCTGGTGAAGGAAGGGCAGAGCGTGATCAAGGGGCAGAAAATCGCCGAGCTCGGCAACACCGACAGCGATACGCCCAAGCTGCATTTCGAGATTCGCAAGCTCGGCAAACCGGTCGATCCGGCGAAGTACCTGCCGCCGACGTGATTCCCCGGTCGTCTTTGCCGGAAGAGAATATCGACGGCAGCGCCGAGGCCGAGCCCGTGGCCGAGGCGTCGGCCGAGGCGCCATCCGAAGCGGCCGACGCGGAAACCGAATTTCTCTCGGACGTCACCCAGATCTACCTGCACGAGATCGGGCTCAACCCGCTGTTCTCGCCCGATGAGGAGTTGCACTACGCGCGCCGCGCCGCGCAAGGAGACTTCGCGGCGCGGCAGAAAATGATCGAGCGCAACCTGCGTCTGGTGGTGAACATCGCGAAGCACTATCTCAACCGCGGCATGCCGCTGCTCGACCTGGTGGAAGAGGGCAATCTGGGGCTGATGCACGCGCTCGACAAATTCGATCCCGAGCGCGGTTTCCGCTTCTCGACCTACGCCACCTGGTGGATACGCCAGAACATCGAGCGCGCGATCATGAACCAGTCGCGCACCATACGGCTGCCGGTGCATGTGATCAAGGAACTCAATCTGGTGCTGCGCGCCAAGCGCCATCTCGAGGCGCACGGCGAGCGCGAGGCGGGCGCAGAGGACATCGCGCACCTGCTGGGCAGGCCGGCGGAGGAGGTGCGCGGCGTGCTCGCCCACAATGAGCACGTGGCTTCGCTCGACGCGCCGCTGGATATCGATCCGATGCTGTCGATCGGCGAATCCATCTCCGACGAGCAGGGCGCCGGCCCCGAAGCCGGATTGCAGACGCAGGAGATCGAGGCGCTGGTGCGGCAATGGCTGGCGCAGTTGAATGACAAGCAGCGCGTGGTGATCGAGCGCCGCTTCGGCCTGAACAACCGGGAAGTGTGCACGCTGGAGGAACTCGCCGGGCAGTTGGACCTGACGCGCGAGCGCGTCAGGCAGATACAACTCGAGGCGCTGGGACAATTGCGCCGCATCCTGCGCCGGCACGGGCTGTCGAAAGACTCGCTGCTGTAGCGCGGCGCCTGCGGCAGGCGCTGGGCGATGGATGTGGGTCCGGGCGGCCGCTACGGCTTGAGCGTCTCGGGCGGCACGCGCTTGAGGATAGACGGGTCGCTGACCTCGCCGATCTCCTGCGCGAACTGGATATTCTTCGTCAGTTCCTCGAGATACAGGTTCTGTCCGCCGAAATGCCGCTGGGCGTAGGCGTAGCTGCCGCCGAGGTCCTGATCCAGGCGCTTGCGCGCGCCCTGGAAGAATAGCGGGGTCTTGATCACCAGGTCCTCGCCCGAGGCGAATACCACCTGCTCCGCGCCTTTGGCGTCGCGCTTGACCGCGAGGCCGCCGGCGACGAACTCCGGATACAGCCGGTCGCGGCATTTCTCCAGATAGCAGCGATCCGCCATCTGCGCGATGATGTCGGCCGAACCGAGCATGGTGCCCAGCAGGCGGTAGATCGGCGAGGGCACCCTGATTTTCGACACCGGGATTTCGTAGCCGGTGAAATGGATCAACTCCGCGGCGATATCGGCCATTTCCGGCATCCCGATCTTCGGCAGGTAGTCCTTGAGAAACACGGATCCGCGCGACACATGGGTGAGGGTGTACTCGGCGCCGTTCTTGTGCTCCTGATCCTCGAGTTCGCGCACGTAGCCCATGTCGTGGAACAGGGCCGTGATCACGCCCAGGCGGAACAGCGAATCGCCGAAGGGCTGGGTGCCGATGCGCGAACGCTCGTAACCGTCGATCAGGCGCGCCATGGCGAGCGTCACGTCGAGCACGTGCTGGACGTCATGATAGGCCGTGTCGCAGGGGTGAAACCCGGGGTATTCGCCGCGATAGAGCAGGGTCAGGTCGCGGAAGGCATGGTCGAGCAGCTTGGTCGGCGCGGATGGGTAGAGCTCGAGGTAGATGCGATCCACCTCGTCGTTGACCACCTGCGGATCGGTGGTGTTGAACTGCGCGCTGACGTCGTAATCGTTGCGGCGATAATCCATGACTGTCTCCGTTCTTCCTCAACGCCCGGGCTGCCTGAAGCTCCAAGGGTTTCGTCCCTGCATCCTTGGAGCAAACAATAATTATCGCGCATTAGGCCAATCAGTAACTGTTCGCAGTTCGATGTGACAATTTTTGACAATCCGCGCTGCGGCGAAAAATAGTCAACGGGTTCAAGCCGCTGGAGCGCAAAACCCCTCAGGTCCGCAGGGAGAATGGATTGAAGTCGGTCCTGCGGTCGTAGTAGTCCTCGTGCTCGGCCCGCTTCAGCGCGTCGACCACCTTGTAGGTGACCGGGGTGAACACGACTTCGACGCCGACCTTGATCACGAACTGCGACAGCATCACCAGCGCCAGCTTGTCGTCGGGGATGATGCCGGTGCCGTAGAACGCCAGCGGATAGAACAGCGCCGAGTCCACCGCTTCGCCGAAAATGGTGGAGCCTATGGTGCGCGTCCACAGCCATCTGCCGGCGGTCAGGATTTTCATTTTCGCGAGCACGTAGGAATTGATGAACTCGCCGCAGAAATAAGCACACATCGAGGCCAGGACGATGCGCCAGGTGGAGCCGAAAGCGATTTCGTAGGCCGCCTGGTGGCCCCAGAACGGCGCCGGGGGCAGCGCCACCACCACCGAGGCCATGATGGAGGCGAAGGCGAGGCCGGCGAACCCGGCCCAGATCACCTTGCGCGCGCGCGCGTAGCCGTAGACTTCGGTCAGGATATCGCCGAACACATAGGATATCGGGAAGAACAGCACGCCGGCGCCGAAGCTGACCGTGCCCAGGTCGGGCAGCGTGATCTGCGCGATCTTCGCCGGCCCGATCAGATTGGAGCAGATCAGCACGCTCACGAAAGCGGCCATCACCAGGTCGTAATAGCGGTACTGTCGCGCCGGCTGGATGGACTGCTTCATGGGCGGCCTCGATAAATGGTCAGTTATTAAACTCCGCGCGGCGCGCGCTGGTCAATTGTCGGGGGTCGTAAGACGCGGAGCTCTGTCCCAGTGGGTGGTCGGAAAGGTTGCTTGCCGGGCGGTATTGCAGGAAACTGTTTCCGTCACCGGCGGCGCCTGGCAATCACAGCTCCAGGGTTTGAAAAGGGCAGGGCAGCTTGAGCAGACTTGACGATATTTACCGATTACACCGCCTGCTGGATGGCCGGCGCACCGCTATCAGCCGCCAGACGCTGCTGGACGAGCTGGCAATTCCCCGCTCCAAACTCACCCGCCTGATCGCCGATTTGCGGGGCAGACTTGGCGCCCCTCTCATCTTCGACCAGGAGCACAGCGGCTACCGCTTCGACACCGCAGATGGCCGCTTCCATCTGCCCGGCCTGTGGTTCACGGGCGAAGAACTGCATGCCCTCGTCAGCCTCAATCACCTGCTGCAAACGCTCCAGCCCAGTCTGCTGGATCATTTGCTTGCGCCCATCCGCGCCCGACTGGAGCATATCCTCCAGACCGAACACCTTGGCAGCGGCGAGGCGCAAAAGCGCATCCGCATTCTGGCCATGGCCGCGCGCGCAAAAAACATGCGCCAGTTTCAGACCGCGGCCGGCGCCGTCCTGCAGCGCAGACGGCTTTCCATCGAATATTACAACCGCGAGCGCGACCAGACCGGCACGCGGGAAATCTCACCCCAACGGCTCACCCATTACCGCGACAACTGGTACCTCGACGCTTGGTGTCACCAGAAAGAAGCGCTGCGCATTTTCGCCCTGGAATGCATCCGTCATGCGACCGTGTTGACGAAAACCGCCAAAGACGTGGCGGACGTCACCCTCAACCGCGAACTCGCCAGCGCCTATGGCATCTTCGCAGGCGAGCCCGTCGCCACCGCAGTCCTGCGCTTTACTGCGTATCGCGCCCGCTGGGTGGCCGACGAAACCTGGCACCCCGAGCAGCAATCGCGCTGGCTCGACGACGGCCGCTATGAACTGAGCCTCCCCTACGCACGCGATGCCGAGCTCATCATGGACATCCTCAAGCACGGTCCGGAGGTGGAAGTGATCGCACCCGTCGAACTCAGACAAGCCGTAAAAATCCAGCTCGACCGGGCCGGAATCCAGTATGGATAGGCGTATCGGGCAGGCCCGGGTCTTGAGCCTGGGCCAGCGCCTGAGTTGTTTCCGATGCCGAACCGGACTAATATGACCATGTCATATAGTCACCAAGGAATCGCCATGAACATCAACGCCGCCCAGTTCAAAGCCAAATGCTTGAAACTCATCGACGAAGTCGCTGCCACCCGCAAACCCCTCATCATCACCAAGCGCGGCAAACCGCTCGCCAAGCTGGTGCCGATCGAGGACCAAAAGCTGCCCCCTCTGTTCGGCTATATGAAAGGCACGGGACAGATTCTCGGAGACATCGTGAATGTGCCCCATGACGCCTGGGCCGCCGAAACGGGTGAAGAAGACCACCTCTACAAGGTGACGCCAGCGAAGAAAAAAGCAGCCAAATGAATGCCGGGCGCCTGCTACTCGATACCCACATTTGGTTGTGGCTCGCATTTGGCACGCCCGAAAAACTTAAACCTGATGCACGCAAGGCTGTTGGACAAGCCAGCGTTTCCAACCCTTTGCTGGTCTCCATCATCTCCGTTTGGGAAGTCGCCCTGCTGGAATCCAAGAAACGATTGCGCCTGCCCATGTCGGTGAACGAGTGGGTGGAACGCGCCCTGGATCGCCCGGACATTCGTCTGATCGGCCTGGAGCACCCGAGAACCGTCATCGACAGTTGCCGATTGCCCGGCGATTTCCACCCCGACCCGGCGGATCGCCTGCTGCTGGCGACCGCCCGTCGCGAGAACGCGGTGCTCGTCACCCAGGACAGGAAAATTCTCGACTACGGCGCCACCGGGCACGTCAGGGTACTGGCCGCGTGATTGGTAGGGAGAACCGCGCTTGAGGAAGCGAAAGAAGCCGTAAAAAACAGCTCGACCGGGCCAGAAACCAGTACTGATAAAAGGGTTTGCGGCAGGCGCAGGATTTGAGCCTGGGCGGGAGTAGGATGTAAAGCATCTGCCGGCAAGAACAACATGTCAGAGACACCACGACCGATCGCCCACGCTGCCCAGAATCCGGATGGAAGCTGGCGGGAGCCGCATGACCTCGCGGATCATCTGGCTGGCGTGGCGGCGTTGGCCGCTGGTCATGCGCGGTCATTCGGTGCGGAGGAGTGGGCGCATCTTGCGGGGTTGTGGCACGATTTGGGCAAATATCGGCCAGCATTCCAGAGTTATATCCGCCGCGCCAGTGGCTTCGACGCTGAAAACGCACACATCGAAGGTGCCGGGCGTGTGGATCACTCCACGGCAGGTGCTGTGCATGCCGTGGACAAGTTGGGCGAAGGTGCTGGCCGACTGCTGGCCTATCTCATCGCTGGCCACCACGCTGGCCTGCCGGACTGGAACGGCGACAACGCCAGCCTATTCCAGCGGTTGGCGGCCGCGCGCGTTGCCGGTTGGCTGAAAGAGTCGCTGGATCAGCAACCACCCGAAGCCATCCTGCACGGGCAGCGCCCCGATAGCCGACCCAAGGGCGGCATAGCTGATCTGCATCTGTGGCTGCGTTTATTGTTCTCCAGCTTGGTGGACGCGGACTTCCTCGACACCGAGGCCTACATGGACCTGGACAAGTCGGATGCGCGTGCTACGTATCCCAGCATCGACAATCTGCTTACACGTTTCACGACTCACATGGAACAACTCGCCGCTGAAGCTATACCTACTGCCGTCAATCGAATCCGCGCGGATGTTCTGAACCAGTGCATCGAGCGCGCAGACGAGGAACATGGCAATGGTCTGTATTCACTCACCGTACCCACCGGCGGCGGCAAGACCCTTTCGTCGCTAGCCTTTGCGCTGCACCACGCAGCGAATCTCAAACACAAGAAAAGGCGGGTGATCTACGCCATTCCGTACCTGTCTATCATTGAGCAGACGGCGGACGTGTTTCGTGGCATCTTCGGCGACGACATGGTCGAGCATCACAGCAACCTCGATCCGGACAAGGAATCCGCCCGCAGCCGGCTGGGGGCGGAAAACTGGGATGCGCCGCTCATCGTCACCACCAACGTTCAGTTGTTCGAATCCCTGTTCGCAGCGCGCACGTCCCGCTGCCGCAAGCTGCACAACCTAGTGGACTCGGTGGTCATTCTGGACGAGGCACAACTCTTGCCGCCCGAATTCCTGGAGCCTTGTCTCGCCGCCATCCGCATCTTGAGCAAACACTACGGCGTCACCTTCGTGCTCTGCACCGCAACCCAGCCTGCCTTCCAGCCGCGCGAGATCAACGGCCAGCCCTTCAAGGGCCTGCCCGATGTACGGGAACTGATGAGGGGCGGCCCCCACGTTCATGACCCCGACGATCTTTACCGAGGCCTGGATCGCGTCAAAGTGTATTGGCCGAATACGGGCGTGACGACGACTTGGGACGAACTCGCTGAGCGTGCGATCTGCCATGATCAAATGCTTGCCATAGTCAATCGTAAAGCCGACGCCAGGAAACTGGCCAAACGACTGCCGGACGCCCTCTACCTCTCCACCGACCTGTGCGGCGCGCACCGCGCCGAGCGGATCGAGGAAATCCGCATTCGGCTGGAAGCTAACCGGGAACGAGCAAAAGCGGGTTTCCCAGCCTGCCCGCTCCGCGTGGTCAGCACCCAGCTTATCGAGGCCGGAGTGGATGTTGATTTCCCGGTTGTGTTCCGGGCACTGGCGGGGTTGGATTCCATAGCCCAGGCGGCGGGTCGCTGCAATCGCGAAGGGCGGCTTATGCATGGAGAGGAGGAGGCGAAAGGCGAGGTTCATGTCTTCGGGCCACCCGAACCGGCTCCGTCCGGTCTGCTTCTCAAAGGAGAAAATGCTACGAAGGAATTGTTAAGCCTTGACCCGAACCCAGCCATCACACCTAAACTATTCGAACACTATTTCCGACTGTGGTTTGCTTCGATCAACAGCATGGACAAGGAAGGCATTCTCAATCTGCTCACGCCGGGTAATGGCATGGAGATTAACTTTCGCACTGCCGCCGAAAAATTCCACCTCATCTCAGACGATGGCGCACTGGTCATCGTGCGTTGGGGCGAAGCAGAAAAATGGCTGACCAAACTAAAAGCAAATAAACCTGACCGCTGGATTATGCGCAAGCTGCAACGCTACTGCGTCAACGTGCGTAGGAATCGTCTCGACCGACTGATCGCCCATTATGACGTAGAAGAGGTGCTACCCGGCCTCTACGCCCAAGCGAACGATTTGCTCTACGACGATGCCTTCGGCTTTCTGGGGAGCGAGGACATTGTCGCACTGGATCCCAGTAAACTCGTTGTTTCCAGGGAGGATGACGATGTCTAAAACACTCTGCCTCAAAGTCTGGGGCGATTTCGCCTGCTTCACCCGGCCGGAGATGAAAGTCGAACGCGTCTCCTATGACGTGATTACTCCTTCCGCCGCCCGCGCCGTGTTCGAGGCCATCCTGTGGAAACCGGAAATCCGCTGGACGGTGACGAAGATTGAAGTCCTCAAACCCATCAAGTGGATCTCGGTGCGCCGCAACGAGGTCTCGTTCTTGGAGGGAAGTGGCGATGGCTATTTCGTTGACGATGTGGACGATCAGGGGAAACTTAAATATCGCCAGCAACGCGCCAGTTTGTTTTTGCGCGACGTGGCCTATCGCCTTCATGCCCAGTTTGAAGTCATCGACGGTTCCAAGCATGTCCGCCACTACCCGGAATTGCGGGGCCGCTTCCCGCTGGAGCCCGAGGAAAATCTGTCGGCACACCCGGCAAAATATCTTGCCATGTTCCAGCGCCGAGCCAGAAAAGGCCAATGCTTCTGGCAACCCTATCTCGGCTGCCGGGAGTTCTCTGCCAGTTTCGAACTGGTGGACGATACCGCTACTGCCTCTCTAGCCGAACCGCCCATTCCGGATAGCCCCAGCCTGGGCTGGATGCTCCACGACATTGACTTCGCCGACGCCATGAAGCCCGGCTTCTTCCGGGCAGAGATGAAGAGCGGTGTCATTGATCTGGAAGACGTGGAGGTGCGGCGATGATTCTTCAGTCGCTGTACGAGTACTACCAGCGCAAGCAGGACGACTTGCCACCCTATGGTTTCCAAATCAAGGGAATCCCGTTCGTGATCACATTGATGGCAGATGGGCGATTCAATGGCTTGGCGGACACCCGTCAGTTCAACAAGCAAAAGCGTTTAGAGGCCCACCCTTTCAGGGTGCCCAAGGAACGAGAACGACCGGGCAGCAATGCCTGGCAAAGGGCCAACCTGCTATGGGATCACTACGGCTTCGTGCTGAGTCATTCGGCAACCGATGTCCCGAAGGACGTTGAAAAAGCGCGCAAGCAGTTCAGCTCCTTCCGACAAATGGTGACCGACTTGGCGGCAGCACACCCGGACGACCAGGAGTTGAAGGCTATCCACGCATTCTACGAGCAGGAGCAATACAAGCAGGTTGTCCTTGATCCAAAATGGCCCGACTGCGCCAAGATCAAGGGATGTAATCTGACTTTCAAAATCGCCGGGCAAGAGGGAATAATCACGGACAATACTAACGTCCAATCCATGGCGGCGGCGTATTACGAAGAGGATAAGCAGGAGGATGAAGAAGACGCGGAAGACGTGCCCGATAAAGTGACTGCGTTTTGCCTGGTTTCAGAGGAAACTGGATCGATTGCTCGCACGCACCCCAGAACTCCCATACGCAATGGCAAGACCAATGCCAAGCTGGTCTCGTTCCAAAAGCACATGGGATTCGATTCCTACGGCAAGGAGCAAGGCGCCAACGCTCCCATCGGGAAACGCGCCGCCTTCGCCTACACCACGGCACTAAACCATCTGCTCGGCTCATCCCAGTATCTTCAAATCGGGGATGCTTCTACGGTCTTCTGGGCGGCGGCGGATAGCCGGATGGAGTCGCTGCTCTCGCAATTTTTCGATGATTCACCGCAGGACAACCCGGACCAGGGGACGAACGCCGTCAAAGAACTGTTTGAAGCGCC
>JAJZUN010000434.1 GCA_021848555.1 Pseudomonadota bacterium
ATGCGTCTCACCCAGCTTGAGCCTGCGCTTGCCGTTGGCGATCTGCGCGATCACGGTGGGAATGATCGCCCGGGCGGATTGCCTCGGGCCGTAGGTGTTGAACGGGCGGATGATGGCGACCGGGGTGTCGAAAGCGTTGTAGAAGGACATCGCGATCTGGTCGGCGCCGATCTTGGTCGCCGAGTAGGGCGACTGCCCTTGCAGCGGGTGCTCCTCGGTGATCGGCACGAACCTGGCCGTGCCATAGACCTCGCTGGTCGAGGTATGCACCACCTTTTCCACGCCGAGCTCGCGCGCCGCCTGGACGATGTTCAACGTTCCTTTGATGTTGGTGTCGACATAGGTGTCGGGCGAATGATAGGAGTAAGGAATGGCGATCAGGGCAGCGAGGTGCATCACCACGTCGCAGCCCTCCATCGCCTTTCTGACGCCGTGCGGGTCGCGGATGTCGCCGGCGAAGATGTCCAGACTATCCTTGATCGGCTGCGGCGAATGGTCGAGCCAGCCCCAGGAATTGAAGGAGTTGTAGAGGACGAAGGCGCGGACGTCGTAGCCTTGTCGAACCAGTTGCTCGGTCAGATGCGAACCGATGAAGCCGTCGGCGCCGGTGACCAGAAATTTTTTATTTTTGCTTGGCATGTTTGTCTTCGGCCTTGGCGGGAACGTTCTTGTCCGGTGAGGACGGAGCGGGCTGCACCGTCTCGGCCCAGGGACCGAGCTGCTTCTTGAAGGCGGCGGTCACCGCCTGGGCATCGCTGTCGCTGGAAATGATGTAGGGGGTGATCAGGACGATCAGTTCGGTGCGGTCGCTGGTGTCGGTATTGGTGCGGAACAACTGGCCCAACCCGGGAATGTCTTTCAGCAAGGGGATGCCGGCATCGCCTCGCGAGCCGTTGCTGGAGATCAGGCCGCCGAGCAGCACGGTCGCGCCGTCGTTGATGGAGAGCTTGGTGTCGATCTTGCGCGTGCTGATGGTCGGTGAAGAATTGACCCCCGTCGTCGTCGTTTGCGCCGCGCTCACCTCCTGCGATATGTCCAGGTCGATCTGGTTGCCCGAATGGATTACCGGCCTGACCTTCAGGATGACCCCGGTATTCATGTACTGAACGGACTGGACCACGCTGGGGGCGGTGCCGGAGACGGGAATGGTTTGCTGGCTGGTGACGATGGGGACTTGCTGCCCGACCTGGATGGTCGCGGTCTCGCCGTTGCGTGCCATCACCCGCGGGCTGGAGAGTACCGTGGCCCGGTTGTTGCTGGCCAGCGCGTTGAGCAACAACTGCCGGTTGCCGGCAGCGTTGGTGATCTTGTAATTGAAGCCCGAGCTGCCGATGCCCAAACCCCCCAGCGTACCCGCCACGAAGCTGCTGCCGCTCAGGTTCGCCTGGTTGATCAGCCACTCGATGCCCAATTGGGAATTATTGGTCAGGTTGACCTCGGCGACGGTCACCTCGATCAGCGCCTCCTTGCTCGGACGGTCGAGCATTTCGAGCAGGCTCTTGATCTGTCCGTAATCTTCGTTGCTGCCCTGGAAAATGATGGTGTTGCTGGCCTGGTCCACCACCACGCGCGAAGACAGGGGAAGGGCTGCGGCACCAGCAGGTTTGGCGACGGCCGGTGTGCCGGCGAGGATCTTGTCCAGGGTCGTCGCCAGGGCTTGCGCATCGGTGTATTTGACCTGGTAGCTGAACAGGCTGCGACCTATGCCGTTGGTGCCGGGCTTGTCCAGATCCTTGGCCCAGGCGACGACGTGATCGAGTATCGCTTGGTCGCCGGCAAAGGCGATGATGGCATTAACCGCGGGAATGGGCACCAGGGTGACCGGCATACTGATGGCCCCCGGCGGGCCTGCGGCGTAGCCCTCAGCCTGGAGGATTTCCGTGAGCTTCTTGGTCAGCTCGTCAGCCGACATGAAGACCGGAGTAATGCGCACGCTGTGCCGACCCTTCATCAGCGGTTGGTCGAGGACATGGATCGCCTCCAGCGCCGCGGTGACGTCGTCGGGCTGGCCATTCAACCAGACGGCGTTGCGGTCAGGGTCTTCCATCAGATGGACCTTGCTGCCAAACATGGAATTTATCCAGGTGGCGATGTCGGTGTTCCGCACCGCATGAAGTTCCACCAGTTGGAAAATCGGCCGCAGCGCCAGAGGCGTTTCCGGCAACGCCCGGCCGCGGCGGATCTCGGGCAGGTAGCCCAAATTGGTATTGTCGGGAACGATGCGCACGATGCTGCCCAGATCGACCACGGCGATGCCGTAGGTCTTCAGCAGCATCTTTGCCGCGTCTTCGGCCTGGGCCGCCGTTTGCGGCGCGCCGGTGCGTATCGTCACCAGATCCTGCCGTGCGGCGACGGCCGGGTCGATGCTGACGTTCCTCTTCAGGATGGTTCCATACACCATCTGAATGAAACTGGGCAGGGGCATCTGCTCGAAGGCCAGGGTGATGTCGGCCTTCTCGGCGGCCGCGGGAGCCTTGGGTGGCGATGCCTTGACGGTGCTGGTCAGATCCGCCGGAGGCGGCTTGGGCGTCTCGGCGATCTGCGTCGAAGGCGCCTCGTTCATGGCTGTGCCCGACTGCATGGAGGCGGCGTATTCCTGGACCTTTGCCGGCAGATCCAGGGGCGGCGGCAGCATCGGTTTTTCCGTGGCGCAGCCGGCCATCAGCATCGCGGACACCAGGGCCGCCAATAAAAGTTTATTTCTCATAAGAACTTCGGACCCGTTTCATAGATGCCAAGGCGGCGCTTCTTGCCGTCGATCAGGATGCATAGCGAATCGTTTTCGATCTTCAGGATCTTGCTCCCGCCCGGCAGCTTGTCGTTGATAGTCAAACGCTGTTCCGGTTGTCCATCCACCTTGATCAGCACATATCGCTCTTTGCCATTCGTTGCGATGCCGAGAAAATGCCACTCCGGGTCGCCCGAAGGTTTCGCGGCTTCGACCGCCGGCAGCTTGCCCCATAGGGCGGTCTTGTCGAGGATTGCTCTGGCTTGTTCCGTCTGGGCCATGTAACTCTGGGGCAAGACCCAGGGCTCGGCGGACCTGTGCAGCGCTCGCGGTGCTGGCGGGACGGGCGCGAGCAGCCACTCGGCAACGCCGGCAGTCGCCAGCAGCGCGAGCAGGATCGGCCATCCGCGCGAGGAATTCAGCATGGGCAATCGCCATCCTTACTGCTGATCATTTCTCTGGTTTGTCTCCGTGGATGCAACGGACGGCGGCCTGAGGAAATAGGCGACCAGCAGCAGCTCGGCCTTCGGCGTCGGCATGCTGCGTATCACCAGCGATTCGACAGACACCTTCTTTTCATGACTGGAAATCTGCGCGAGCAGGGGGTAAAAACTCTGCGGATTGAAATCGAAACTCAACTTCGCGCTGACCCGCCACAGGCCCGATGCTATCGGCGCGTCACCGTTCGCCGTTCCTTTCTGACCGCTCACGTCGTCCTGGGCGGCGACCTGCAATTGTACATTGCCGAGGCTGGCTTGCTGGGCGAGTTGGTACAGCCAGTCGTGGAACGTCGCCTCCGCCAAGCCGATGGTGCTCTCGCGCCACAGACGGCTCTCCAAATTGAGTTGCAGCGATTTTGCCTCCGCGAGGCGTTTCGACCATTCGCCTTGCGTGGCGGTTCCCTGGAGCCGCGTCACTCTCTGGATCAAAACAAGGTAGCTGTCGCGCTTAGTCTGGACCGCGTCATGCAATGCCAGTACGCCATAGAGCCATAACACGCCAGCGATGATCCATAGCCCCCAGCGCAAACGCGGGTTCGCCCTCAGTTCGGTCAGCAGCGCGTTGATCGATTGGTTAATGTTCATC
>JAJZUN010000435.1 GCA_021848555.1 Pseudomonadota bacterium
CGTGCGTCGCGCGGAGCATGGCCCAGCCCCAGGGCCTGTGGCCGCGCGACCCACCCATCCGGCGTCGGCTGCACATCCCCACCGCATGGCTCGAGCTGAAACTGGAGGAAGGCAAAAACCGCCAGGTGCGCCGCATGACGGCCAAGATCGGCCATCCGACCTTGCGCCTGATCCGCTGGGCGGTGGGGCCGTGGACCCTGGAGGGGCTCGCGCCGGGGCAATGGCGCGAAGCCGCGGCGCCTGAAAAAGAGGCCTGATGTGTCAACCGGTGTCCACGAGGGCGCGTTACTCGCGCTGACAACGCATTTTCTTGCCTGTCGCCAAACTTCAACTTTTTGAGAGGACTGTCCATGAACAAGCTGATCTCCGTATTGGTCGCCACCGTGTTCGCTGCGGCAAGCGCCACCGCTTTCGCGCAGGCCAAACCCGCTGCGCCCGCGACCCCTGCGACTCCGGCGACCCCGGCTGTAGCGCCTGCTGCTGCTCCCGCTGCCAAAGCCGAAGCCCCCAAGGCCGAAGCCAAAGCCGAAGCCAAAGCGCCCAAAGCCAAGAAAGCCAAGAAAGCCAAGAAAGCCAAGAAAGCCGCCGAAGCGAAGTAACTGATTCGCAGGCAATAAGCCGGCGCCGGGCTTGCCCTGGCGCCGGCGTATTGTTGTAGAATCCGACCCAGTCCGAGTCAACTAGGCGCCGCAAGAAGCGTTGTTAGGGCTGGCGGGCCATGTAGGCCAGTCAAACTGATTCAAATCAACTTAATAAAAGGGGAAACAAATGAGCAAACTACTGTCAATGATCATCGCCGCCGCTTTCGCTTCCGTAAACGTAGCCGCTGTTGCTGCCGATGCGCCGAAGAAAGAAGAAAAAGCAGCAGTGAAGGCCGAGAAGAAAGACGCCAAGGCCGCGAAGAAAGACGCCAAGGCCGCGAAGAAAGAAGAGAAGAAAGCAGCGAAGTAATTTCGCTTCTTTTGAAAAGGCAGGGTTCATCCCTGCCTTTTTTCATTTCTGGGATAGGTGTTCGCGCATGGCTCAGCAGGTTCGCTTCGATGGGTTCGGCTTTTCCGCCAGCCAGGGTGCGGCCTTCGCCGGCCTGATCCTTTGGGCCGCCTCGGCTTCGGCGCAGCAGCCGACTTTGCCTGCGGTCGCGCTCAACGCCGGCATACACGTAATCCAGGCCGAGGTGGCGGGCACGCCGGCGACGCGCTCGCAGGGATTGATGCGGCGCAAGTCCATGGCCCAGGGCGCCGGCATGCTGTTTCTGTTCGACGAATCGGCGGCCCACTGCATGTGGATGAAAAACACGCTCATCCCTCTGAGCGTGGCCTTTATCGACGAGCGCGGGCAAATCGTCAACATCGCCGACATGCAGCCGCTGGACGAGACCTCGCACTGCGCCTCGCGGCCGGCGCGTTTCGCGCTGGAAATGAATCAGGGCTGGTTCAAGAAACGTGGGCTGACGCCCGGCATGTCGATCCAGGGCTTGGAAAGGTTCTTCGCCGCGTCGCGCTGAGCCGCTTTTAGAAATAGATCGCGGTGTGCCCCGCGGCGCCCATGAAGAACAGCAGCGGGAATGACAGCGCGAGGTTCAGCCTCGACACGAGGAATGCGCGCCGCCGCGCGGCGTTGCGCTGCGCCTCGGTCGCCTCGACCAGTCCCAGCGCCAGCTTCTGCGCCGGCCACAGCAGAACCCATACATTGACCAGCATGATGCTGCCCAGCCAGGCGCCGACGCCGATGGCGACGTGGCCGGATTGCAGCGTGAAAGCGGAGATGAAATTTCCGCCGAGCAGCGCCGCGCCGGTGATCCAGGTCGCGAGCGCAGCCCAGCGGAACCAGGCCAGCGCCCGCGGTGCGATATGGCGGTTGATGGCGGTGGCGCCGCCGTCCGCCGCAGCGGACTTGAGCGCGGCCATCTGGACGAAGTTGAAGTAGTACAGCAGGCCGACCCACATGATGCCGGCCATGAAGTGAAACCAGCGCGCCAGCGACGCAACGGCGTCCATGTCAGATTCCGAACGCGTAGCGTATGACGAGGTACAGCGCGAGGGTCAGCGCAAACCCGCAGGCAACCGTCAGAGCCAGCGAATCCAGCGGGTTCTTCATCGCGTTGCGGCTCGCGCGTTCAGGCGCTGGTCCGCGTGCGGCAGCGTATCAGCCGGCGTAGTTCTTCGACGCGAAGTCCCAGTTCACCAGATTCCAGAACGACTCGACGTACTTGGGGCGCGCATTGCGATAGTCGATGTAATACGCGTGTTCCCAGACGTCGCAAGTCATCAGCGGCTTGTCCGCCCCGGTCAGCGGCGTGGCCGCATTGCTGGTGTTGGCGATGTCTAGCGTGCCGTCGGCCTTCTTCACCAGCCAGGTCCAGCCCGATCCGAAATTGCCCACCGCGGATTTGGAGAACGCTTCCTTGAAAGCGGCGAACGAGCCCCATTTCTTGTCGATGGCGGCACCGAGCGCGCCAGTCGGCGCGCCGCCAGCCTTGGGCGCCAGGCAGTTCCAATAGAACGTGTGGTTCCACACCTGGGCGGCGTTGTTGAATAGGCCTCCTGAGGCTTTCCTGGCTATGTCCTCGAGGCTCGCGTTTTCGAACTCCGTGCCCTTGATCAGGTTGTTCAGGTTGGTGACATAGGCCTGATGATGCTTGCCGTAGTGAAACTCGAGCGTTTCCTTGGAGATGTGCGGCTGCAATGCGTCCATCGCAAAGGGCAGTGGCGGCAATTTGTGTTCCATTCGGGATTCTCCTGGTTTGTCTGTCGCGGATACTACTAACAATCCGTTGCAAGAGGCATCTAGCAACGGGCCGATTTAGGGGAGCACGAGGGGATGGATCCCCGCGTCTGGTCAAAGACGTCGAAGGCAGAATTGTAGGCGAAATGCTCTCCCGCTGGCAACGAAGCCCCCGGTCCTAATGGGGTTTCTCGACGCGCGCCGTCGCCCCGCCTTGCGCAAACGACAGTTCCAGCGCATCGCCGGCGCGCAGACCCGCGCTCGCGCGCACCACGCTGCCGTCCGGCCTGCGCACGATGGCGTAGCCGCGCTCGAGCACCGCGGCCGGATCGAGGTGGGCCAGGCCCAGGGACAGTCGCGCCAGGTCCTCGGCGAGCGCGGCCAGGCGCTGCGGTGTCGCGCGCCGCAGCGCGGTGTCCAATTGGCTGACACGGTTCTGCAACACGCCCAGGTTCGGCATCGCCAGCGCAAGCCGCCGGACGGCGTGCGACAGACGCCACTCCGCATTGCGCGTACCCAGAGCAAACGCCGCTCCCAATCGGGCGCGTGCCGCGCCCAGCCGCGCGGAACACGCGGCTAGCCGATCGGCCGGGCTTTGCAGCCGCCCGGCCAGGGTGTCCACGCGCTGCGCTCTGGCATCCAGCGCGAACTGCATGTGTCGCAGCAGGGATTGCCTGAGCTGGCGCAGGCCGGCGAGCAGTTCCGCGCGCGCCGGGGCCGCCAGTTCCGCCGCGGCGGTAGGGGTGGCGGCGCGCCGGTCGGCGACGAACTCGGCGATGGTGAAATCGGTTTCGTGTCCGATTCCGGTCACCACCGGGATAGGACAGGCATGGATCGCGCGCGCCAGCGTCTCGTCGTTGAACGCCCACAAGTCCTCTATCGAACCGCCGCCGCGGCACAGGATGAGCACGTCGCATTCCTTGCGTCTTGCTGCGGCCGTGATGGCCGCGGCTAGCTGCGCGGCCGCGCCTTCCCCCTGCACCGGCGCCGGATAGATGATGAGCGGAATGGACGGGTTGCGGCGCGCCAGCGTGGTGAGCACGTCGCGCAGCGCGGCCGCCTGCAGCGAAGTCACGCAGCATCCGAAAAG
>JAJZUN010000436.1 GCA_021848555.1 Pseudomonadota bacterium
GCCGCATACTGTTGCCGATCGACATATCCCAGGGCGAGCATGCGGCCGAGCACGTAAACGCGGCGCTGCGCCGCGCCCTTGGGATCGACGCGCGGGTTGAACTGCGAGGGCGCTTTCGGCAGGCCGGCGAGCGTCGCTGCCTGGGCCAGCGTCAGCTTGTCGAGCGGCGCGCCGAAGTACGCCTGTGCGGCGGCGGCGAAGCCGTATGCGCCTTCGCCGAGGTAAATTTGATTGACATAACGTTCGAGGATCTGGTCTTTGCCGAGGGATTGCTCGACCTTGTAAGCGAGCAGGACTTCAGCGAACTTTCGCAGAAAAGTCTTGCTGCGCGAGAGGTATAGATTGCGCACGAGCTGCATGGTGATCGTGCTCGCGCCCTGCCGCTTGGCGGCGCCCAGCGTGTCGACGAACGCCGAGCGCAGCATGCCGCTCACGTCGATCGCACCATGCTCGTAGAACCGCGCGTCCTCGGCCGCGAGAATCGCGTGCTTCAGTGCGGAGGGCACGCTCTGGATCCCGACCACCGCGCGATGTTCCTGGCCGAACTCGCCGATCAGCGTGCCGTCGGCCGTGTAGACGCGCAGCGGAATCGCGGGCCGGTAGTTTGTGAGCGAATCGACCGGAGGCAACCTGGGATACATCAGGACGGCAGCGAAGATTACGATCAGCGCCGCGGCAATACCCGCAAGCACGGCGATCAGCAGAGCGCGCGCCACGAAGCGCACAAGCCGGGTTGTCATGGCAGCAACTGAAGACTCAAGTTAAGGCACTCAGCGCGCCGCCGATTGCAGTAAATATCACTACTCGCAGCGGCGACCATTTCCAGAACATCAGCAGCCCGAATGACACCAGGGCCAGGGCCATGTCCCTCGTCGATTTGATGGAACTGGTCCATACCGGATCGTAGAGCGCGGCCAACAACAATCCGACTACGGCTGCGCTTACGCCGCGCAATGCTGATTGTACATGCGTCTTTTGTCGCAGCGCATCCCAGAACGGAAGCGCCCCGATGATCAGGAGGAACGCCGGAAGAAAGATGGCGATGAGGCACAGCAGTCCGCCGAGGAATCCATTGGGGGCGACCGACAGCACGCTGCCGAGATAGGCGGCGAACGTGAACAGCGGCCCAGGAACGGCTTGCGCAGCGCCATAACCGGCCAGGAACACGCTGTCGTCGACCCACCCCGGCAGGACGACCGCATTTCGCAGAAGCGGCAACACGACGTGCCCGCCGCCGAATACCAAGGATCCGGCGCGATAGAAACTATCGAACGTTGCGAGCGCCTGGCTTCCGGTCAGGTGCGCCAATACGGGGAGTACAAACAACAGTCCAAAGAAGAGTACCCAAGCGGTGACGGCCGCTGCTTTTGACACCATGAAGCGCGTATTTTCAGGTTGGTGCAGCGTCGCCGGCGGCAGGTAACCCAAGCCGACCAGTGCACCGAGCACGATTGCCACTATCTGACCCCACGCGGACGGCCATGCGAATACGATAAGCGTGGCGGCAATGGCGAGCGTCGCGCGCAGACGGTCCGCGCACAGGGTCTTCCCCATGCCCCAGACCGATTGTGCGACTACGGCGACCGCCACGATTTTCAGACCGTGGATCCAGCCAGCGTCAGCCGAAAGACCGAAGGCGGTGAAACCGTAGGCGAAGAGCAGCAACGCCAAAGTCGAAGGCATGGTGAACCCCAGCCAAGCGGCGAAGCCCCCGGGAAGCCCCGCCTTGAGTGTGCCCAGGGCAATTCCAATCTGGCTGCTTGCCGGCCCCGGCAGAAAATTGCACAGCGCGACCAGGTCCGCATACGCCTTGTCGTCGAGCCACTTGCGCTTCTCCACGAATTCGCTGCGAAAGTACCCGATGTGCGCTATGGGTCCACCGAACGATGTACATCCGAGCTTGAGAAAAATCCAAAACACTGTTGCCGGATCGATCTTGCGGCTGGGTTGAACCGGGGTATTCGCCTGCATGGTATTGACGCAATCTCCTTTTTTGACGGAGCGTGCCGGCTCCGTTCCGGAGGGTCGCACTTCAGGCGTGGCGCCTTGGCATCATCATATCGGTTACCGATAACGATAACAAGAAACAACTCGTGGTGCGGTGCTACCGTTGTAGGATGGCCGTGGAAAGATCCTGTCTCCGTCTGCGGATTACCCTGATGCATCAGAAACTCATCAAGACAATGCACGCGGCCGAGTGCACTAATGGAAGGGCCGCCCGCAGGTGGCCCAGCCTTGGAACAGAAAGATCAGCGTCCATCCGCAATCATGGATTGCTGCTTGAAAACACTATTTCCCTGGTTCTTCCTTTAGCACTTCGCGCGTCAGTTCGCGAATCCTTTTGCGCAGTTCGACGAGTGCGCGTTTTCCTTTGGCGGTCGCGACATAGTATTTGCGCAGCTTTCCGTTCACCACTTCTTGCGTCGAGCGCAGATATGCTCCGCTCTCCAGGTTGTGGAGGATCGGGTAGAGCGTTCCCGGCCCTATGGAATAACCGTGGCGACGCAACTCCTCGATCATATCGAGCCCGAAGATCTGCCCCTCGGCCGCGTGATGCAAAACGTGCACGCGCACGAATGCGAGAAATACGCCGCGCGTAATTGAGTTGTCCATCGTCATCGTCATCCACTAATAGGCTCGACAGGGCTGCGAGCGCCACATTCTACCAATAGCTGCCCCAGACTTGCGTTAACCATTTCTTGCCAATCGCTTTCGAAATACTATATTGCCTGTCGATATCGCATGTCGATACTGAATAGCGTCGCTTTGATCCAAGTCAAATTCACCTACGCCGAATGCGGCTAATTTAACGGCAACTGCGATTGGCTCAACGGATGCACTGCGAATTTGACGGCTTTGCTGCAAACGACTGTTTCTGGTCGATCGGTTTCAGGTATCGCCGCGATGGGCGGTTCCCATCGAAATATTACTTACGAGGTGATGACATGTTGAGTAGCAAAATAAAAGCCATAGTGGGTGCCACTCTGTTCGCGCTTAGCGCAGGGATTGCGCACGCGGCCGATGCGGACACGCAAAAGCAAATCGATGCAATCAAGGGCGCGATACCGAAATTCGCCATTCCCATGCGCGAGGTCGGCGATCGCTTCCAGAATATGTACTTTGCGGCGAAGGGCGGCAATTGGGCGCTCGCCGCGTATATGTCGAAATACATGAACGGCGCGATGAACCCGGCCAAGTTGACGAAACCGGATGAATACAAGACCTGGCAAGCCTTCTACGATGGCGCGTTTGCGCCCGTCGAAAAGGCCATCCAGGCCAAGGATCTAAAGAGCTTCGAAAAAGAGTATGCGGCCGTGGTCGACAGCTGCAATGGCTGCCATGCGGGGATGGGCTACGGCTTCATCAAGGTGGTCAAGCAGAAGGCGGCGTCCGACGTTGGAATCGACTACAGGGTCAAGTCGCAGCCGGGCGACGTTCCCAAATAGACGGCAGGTCACCTCTTTCAGGCGCCGTGGGAGGGGGTGACTACCGTTCCAGAACGAATAATGTGCGCCGCTTTCATCGGCTCAAAATGGATCATTGCAGCGCGAGCTTCAGCGTCGGCCTGAATACGCGGCCCTGATCCGGGATGGTCGGGCACTGGTCTAGCGAATCTCGTATGATTGCGACTCCATGAACGATAGATCCGTCCACGGCAACAACCGGTTCGATCTGCCCGAGTGGGCGGGCGCCTTCGGCGACCTGGGAACGCTGATTCCTTTCGTCGCCGCCTACGTCTCGATTCTGAAAATGGACGCCAATGGCATGCTCGCGGCGTTCGGCGTGGCCCTGATCGTGGTCGGGACGATC
>JAJZUN010000437.1 GCA_021848555.1 Pseudomonadota bacterium
CTGTCGGTGCTGCAGCATTGCGGCGGCGGCAGCTTCAAGGCGCAGATGAAAAAAGCCGACGCGAGCGGCGCCTTGCTGGCCGTGATCCTGGGGGAGGACGAGGCCGCCAGGGGCGAGGCGAGCGTGAAGCACCTGCGCGAGGCGCGTGAGCAGGTGCGCGTGGCACGCAGCACGCTGCCCGATACCGTGACCAGTTTGTTGTTTTTGGAAGACGATCAGGAGTCCGTTTCGGATTTGCCGGACCGGCCCCTGAATTAGGGGAGCATGAGAGGCCAGGCGAGAAGCGTGGTCTTGGCTTTCCCGCACCGATGAGCGCATATTGTTAAAGGACTGAGAATGGCTGCCTACGATCTGGAAGAACAGGAACAGTTGGCCGCGCTGAAGGCGTGGTGGCAGGAAAACGGCGGCATGATAACGACTGCCGTCAGCCTGGTGCTCATCGCGCTCGCGGCCTGGCAGGGCTGGAATTATTACCAGCGCAATCAGGCGGCGCAGGCCTCGGGCATGTACGACGCCGTACAGAAAGCGGCCCGCACCGGCGAACTGAAGCAGGTAAAGGATGCCGCCGGCGCGATCATCGAAGGCTATCCGCGTACGACCTACGCCGCGATGGCGGCCCTGGTGTCGGCCAAAGCGCATTTTCAGGGCGGCGATCTGAAGACCGCGCGCGCCCAGCTCACCTGGGTCGCCGAGAACGCCAAGGATGAAGGCTTGCAGGACATCGCGCGCCTGCGCCTGGCCAGCGTGATGCTGGACGAAAAAGCCTACGACGACGCGCTGAAGGCGCTGGATGCCAAGCATGGCGCGGCATTCGATGCGCTGTTCCTGGCCGCCCGGGGCGATGTGCTGGTCGCGCAGGGCAAGAAGGAAGAGGCGCGCGGCGCCTACAAAGCCGCTCTGGACAAGGCGGATGCAAAAGACGCCGCACTGCGCGGGTCGATACAGTTGCGCCTGGACGCGCTGGGAACGGCGAAATGAAGCGCGTGATTGCATGCACCGCCATGGCGCTGACGCTGACCGGTTGCGGCGGCGGCAGCATGGTGAGCGATGCAATCGATGTCATCAACCCGCTGAACTGGTTCGGCAGCCGCAGCGCCGCGCCGCAAATGGCGCCATTGCCCTTGCTCACCGATTCGATCAAGGTAAGCACGCTGTGGCAGGCGAACATCGGCAATTCGCAGCAGGCGGTATTCAGCCCGGCGGTGGCCGGCGACAGCGTGTATGCGGCCGCCTATGACGGCACGATCACGCGCCTGGACGCCGCCAGCGGCAAGCAGTTGTGGCGTATCAGCGCCGGCGAGCGTCTGACCGGCGGCGTCGGCGCCGACGCCGGACTGGTGGTGGTCGGCAGCGGCAAGGGCGAGGTGCTGGCTTTCGACGGCAACGGTATCGCGCAATGGAAGACCCAGGTCAGCAGCGAAGTGCTGGCCGCGCCGCGGGTGGAGCAGGGCGTGGTGGTGGTGCGCAGCGCCGACGGCCGCATTTTCGGCCTGGACGCCAAGGATGGCAAACGCAAGTGGTACTACCAGCGCGCCACGCCGGCGCTGACCGTGCGCTCGCCGGTGGGCATAAGCATTTTCGCCGGCGTGATCTACGCCGGTTTTGCCGGCGGCAAACTCGTCGCCATCAACCTGGCCAACGGCGCCGTGCGCTGGGAGGCGACCGTCGCGCTGCCGCGCGGCACCACCGAACTGGAGCGGGTCACCGACGTGATCGGGCTGCCGGCGGTCCAGGGGCGCGAGGTCTGCGCCGTCGCTTATCAGGGGCGCGTAGGCTGCTTCGACCTGGCCAACGGCCAGCCGCTGTGGGGGCGGGACATGTCGAGCACCTCCGGGTTGGGGCTGGATGTGCGCTATGCCTATGTCAGCGACGACAAAGGCGCGGTGCATGCGCTGGATCGCGCAAGCGGCACCAGCCTGTGGCGCCAGGACAAGCTGTCCCTGCGCAACCTGTCCGCGCCGCTGGCGCTTGGGCGCGAAATCGTGGTCGCCGACATCCAGGGCTATGTGCATCTGCTGGCCCGCGAATCCGGTGCTTTCGTCGGGCGCGCTGCGACCGACAACAGCCCGGTCAGCACCAATCCGGTCAAACTGCCCAACGGCGGCTTTCTGATACAGACCCGCAACGGCGGGCTGTATGCCTTCAGCACCCAATAGATCGGGCCCCCGACGCGAAAACGCTGCGTGTGCCCGGACAGGAACGCGTGAGTTTCTTCCGTCCCATGCAGCGCTGCGCTTGAACACACAACCATGAAACCCACCATCGTCATCGTCGGCCGGCCCAATGTCGGCAAGTCCACGCTGTTCAACCGGCTTACGCGCAGCCGCGACGCGCTCGTGGCCGACATGCCCGGGCTTACGCGCGACCGCCACTACGGCGAAGGGCGGATCGGTGACCGGCCGTTCTTCGTGGTGGACACCGGCGGCTTCGAACCGGTGGCGAAAGACGGCATTTTGCACGAGATGGCGAAGCAGACGCTGCAAGCCATCGCCGAGGCCGACGTGATCCTGTTCATGGTCGACGTGCGCCAGGGCCTGGCGCCGCAGGACCGCAACATCGCCGCGCTGCTGCGCAAGACCGGGCGCAAGGTATTGCTCGCGGTGAACAAGGCCGAAGGCATGAATCTCGGCGTGGTCACGGCCGAATTCCACGAACTCGCGCTGGGCGAGCCCTACGCCATTTCCGCCGCCCACGGCGAAGGCGTAAACGATCTGGTCGAACTCGCCCTCGCCGGATTCGAGCCCGATACCGAAGGCGAGCAGGTGCCGGACCATCCGCGTATCGCCATCATCGGGCGCCCCAACGTCGGCAAGTCGACCCTGATCAACAGCCTGTTGGGGGAGAACCGGGTGATCGCGTTCGACCAGCCGGGCACCACGCGCGACAGCATCGAGGTGCCGTTCGAGCGCGATGGCCGGCGCTATACCCTGATCGATACCGCCGGCCTGCGGCGCCGGGGGCAGGTGTTCGAGTCGGTGGAAAAGTTTTCCGTGATCAAGACGCTGCAATCGGTGGACCAGGCGAACGTGGTGGTGCTGGTGCTCGACGCGCAGTCCGAAATTTCCGACCAGGACGCGCACATTGCAGGCTACGTGGTGGAGAAAGGCCGCGCGCTGGTGGTGGCGGTCAATAAATGGGACGGTTTGGACGACTACCTGCGCGAGAACGTCAAACGCGACCTGGGGCGCAAGCTCGGTTTCCTCGGGTTCGCGCGCTTTCATTTCATTTCCGCGCTGCAGGGCAGCGGCCTGGCCGGTCTGCTGCCGTCGATCGACGACGCCTATCGCGCCGCCATGACCAAGCTGTCGACGCCGCGGCTGACCCGCGTGCTGATCGACGCGGTCGAGCGCCAGCAGCCCCCGCGCAAGGGTCTGACCCGGCCCAAACTGCGCTACGCGCACCAGGGCGGCATGAATCCGCCCCTGATCGTGATTCACGGCAACGCGCTCAACGCCGTGCCGGAAAGCTATCGCCGCTACCTCGAGGGACGCTTTCGCGAGGAGTTCTCGCTGCAGGGCACGCCCCTGAAGGTGCAGTTCAAGACCTCGACCAATCCTTACTTGAAAAAACACTAAGGCGCCCCCATGTGCATGCCACGGTGGAAAAAAACAGGGAAATCAATTACAGTGAGAGTTCAACAACAATGCTGTGGGAGGCACGATGAGCACTAAAGGGCAGTTGTTACAAGACCCGTTTCTAAACACGCTGCGCAAAGAGCACGTGCCGGTCTCCATCTATCTGGTCAACGGCATCAAGCTGCAGGGCCATGTCGAATCCTTCGACCAGTACGTGGTACTGCTCAAGAAT
>JAJZUN010000438.1 GCA_021848555.1 Pseudomonadota bacterium
CGGCATCGGCGCGCTGCTGGAAAGCCGGGTGCTCGGGATAGAGGTGCCGAAGAGCGTCTCGGTGGTGGGGTTCGACGACCTCGAACTCGCCGCTGAAATCGAACCCGGGCTGACGACCTGCCAGATACCGATTCAGGAGATGACGGACCGGGTGGTCGACCATCTGCTGAGCGGAATATCGGGGCGGCCGATTCCGCAATCGGTTGAGTTGGCGACGAAAATCATCATTCGCGGATCAACCGGGCGCGTCGGCTAGGCTGGCATTGCCGTAAGCCACGAAGGCGCGCCCCCAACCACAGGAGGCAGATCCCGTGCAAGCCGATTATCGTGAGGTCAAGACCGACGTGCTGATCGTCGGGGGAGGCGGCGCGGCGTTGCGCGCCGCGCTGGAGGCGGACTCCAACGGCGCCACAGTGCTGTTTGCCATCAAGGGCGAATTCAGGAAAAGCGGCGCGACCTACCACAGCGTCGCCGAGGTCGGCGCCTTCAACGTCCCCGACGGCGCCTCAGATCCCGGCGACAATCCCGGGGTGTTTCTCGCCGACATCCTCAAAGCCGGGCAGGAAATGTCCGATCCGCGCCTGAGCGCGATCCTGGCGAACGAAGCGCAGGACGCATTGCGCTATCTGGAGCAGATGGGCGTGCCGTTCGCGCGCGACAAGGACAGCTTTCTCGTGTTTCAGGCCTGCTTTTCCTCCAAGCCGCGCTCGCATGTCATCCCGAACCATTTCAAGCCCATCGTTCATGCGCTGGGTGTCGAGGCCTCGCGGCGCAACATCAAGGTCATGGACCGGCTGATGATCACCAATCTGATCGTGCGCGATGGACAATGCCTGGGCGCCTGCGCCGTCGATCACGAGGGAAAATCGGTGGTGGTGCGGGCCAAGGCGACCATACTCACCACAGGCGGCGCAAGCCAGCTGTTCGAGCGCAATCTCTATCCTTCCGACATCACCGGCGACGGCTACGCGATGGCGCATCGCGCCGGGGCGCACCTCGCCAACATGGAGTTCATGCAGGCGGGGATCAGCCTGGTCTTGCCTTTCGTCAACCTGTTCGGCAACTATCTGTGGGACGCGAGCCCCAACATCACCAATCGCGACGGGCGCGCGTTCATCCAGGACTATTTGCCGGCAGGCCTGGGCGTCGCCGAGGTGCTGCAGGAGAAGCAACGGCACTTTCCCTTCAGCTCGAGTGACATTTCGCGGTACGTGGAGATTTCCATCCAGAAGCAGATCAATTCAGGCCAGTGCACGGCCGAAGGCGGTGTGTATCTGGATTTCGTCGGCCGCGACTTCGACGAGATTTTGCGCGACAAGACGCGCAGCATCGCCAAGATGTGGCCGCTTACCTACGGCTGGTACCAGAAGCGCGGCGTCGATCTGTACCAGGACAAGGTGCAGATCGCCTGCTCCGCGCATGCCGTCAACGGCGGGCTGCGCATCGACGCCGACGCCGAATCCAATATCAAGGGCCTGTTCGCCGCCGGCGAGGTAGCAGCGGGTCCGCACGGCGCCGATCGGCTGGGCGGCAACATGGCGCTGACCTGCCAGGTGTTCGGACGGCGCGCGGGCAGGGCTGCGGCCGAACGCTCGCGCCAGGTCGGACATCCCGCGCTGCCCGACGGCTACGCCGAGGAGCGCGCGTTCCTCGGCCGGTTCCGGCGCGACGGAAAGCAATCGCTGGAGGCGCTCAAGAAGGACCTGCAGAAGGAAGCGAACCGGTCACTGCTGATCATCCGCGAGGAACGCGGCCTGAAGCGATTCGTCGAGCACTGCCGGCAGGTTCGGGCGACGCTGTTCGGCGAGACCGCCATTGCCACGCCGCAGGATCTGGTGCATGCCCTGGAAATCAACAATCTCGCCGAGGTCGGATTGATCATGGCCGAGGCAGCGCTGGCACGCCGGGAAAGCCGGGGAAGCCATTATCGCGAGGATTTCCCGGCGCGTGACCCAGGCCTCGACCGCAACATCATCCTAGACCGCGCGCATCCGGAAGGCCACTTCCTCGCCCGGCTCGCCGACATGTAGGCGAATGCTTGTGCTGCGCTCAGGGTTTCGTCGATTGCGTCGCCATGCCGGAGCCCGGTCCGGGGCTTGCTGACTGCTCGCTGCGCGCGCCGAGGTAGATGCCGGCAAGCAGCAGGGCGAATCCGATGATCTGCAGCAGGGAAAAGCCTTCGCCGAACAGGATCAGGGCGAAGACGGCCGATCCGATGGGCTCGCCGAGAATGGCGAGGGCGATGAACGTGGCCGAAACCCGCTTCAGGGCCCAGTTGAATATGGTGTGCCCCATGAGCTGGGGACCCAGCGCGATTGCAACCATGCATGCCCACGCCGTGGCGGAAAAGCCCCACAGCGGCTCCCGTGCCGCCAGGGCAACCGCCACCAGCACGAGGGCGGCGCCGGTGTAAACCACCCAGATGTAGGCGAGCAGCGACAGCCGCCGCCGCAGCGAACGGCCGATCAGCAGATAGCCCGATACGGTGATCGAGCCGATCAGCGCCAGCGTGTCGCCCAGCCGCGGGTCGGGCTGCATGCCGCCGCCACCGCCTTCGGCCAGAAAGATCAGCACGCTGCCGCAGAGCGCGAAGCCGATGGCCGCAATCAATCCCTTGCGCATGCGCTCGCGGAACCAGACGACGGAAACGACGGCGATCCAGATCGGATTGGTGGTGACCAGGGCTGTGCTGCTCGCCACGGAGGTATAGGCAAGCGACGTGATCCAGGTGGCGAAGTGCGCGGCGAGCAGCCCACCGGCAGCCAGGCCCAGCAGCACATCGCGTCGGGTCAGGGCGCCGATTTCGCCGGTTCTGCGCGACAGCGCGAAGGGCGTCAGGACCAGCGCCGCCAGCACCAGGCGGACCGCGGCGATCGAAAGCGAGGATGCGCCGGCCGCCTGCGCGTAGCGCGTCAGGATGGAACTCGAGGAAACGATGACCACACCCAAGCCGAGCGCGGCATAGGCCCAGCGATTGTTCACCCCGGTGGTCATTGCTTCGATTCGTCCAAAATATTTTCGCGAGCAGTTGCGTGAATGACTTGTATGGATGCCGGGTCGGTTCGACAGGCGCAGGCCCGTCACTCTATCTGCGATTGGTCCGCCTGTCTTGCGCCACGGCAGATCGGCAATTGGCCCCGGAGCGCAGCCCGGGCCAAGCGCGAGCGGCGACCAAGAAACCATGTATTCTGAAATCGCTTTCTTGGCAGGTGTTGCCGAATTGCAGGGTTGCAGCTTCGGGCTGGGGTGTCGGCTTCGTTCGACAAATGAAGTATAAGTCTATGTAATTGATCTATTGTTGTTCTGTTCTGCGCCTCGAGGGTACGCCATCGGCAGGGTCCAATCCGCGTTGGTGAAGTCGAACCAACTGGCGTGGAATTGCCAAGTGCCATAGCTGTTATTATAACAAATTGACTTTAAAGAGTTATTTAGCCAAAAGCGACGATTGAGAGCGCGTGGCAGGCTGGTTGACAAAGAAAAGCTGCAGTAATAGGATTCGTGAAAGCGCTTTCGAACAACAAGAACATGAAACCGCTGAGAACCGGAGCCCACTGCCATGGACTCGTCCGAAGGGTGGCAGTGAATTTCGCCAAAAAGGAGCAGGAAATGAAAATCGGCAATTGCGCCCGGCCGCGCCATCCGGCAATCTCGCCGCTGCACCAAGTCAACGTTTCGGAGGCGGATCGATGATGCAAAAAACCGGTTCGTGCATGAAATTCGGCGAGCAGGAGCGTTTCATGCTCCTGTTGATCGCGCCCGCGGTCACGCTACTGGTACTGTTCCAGGCGGTGCCAATTTTCATCGGC
>JAJZUN010000439.1 GCA_021848555.1 Pseudomonadota bacterium
GCATCCGCTGCACGGGAGAACGACAACCCGGGGGAAGCTTGAGCCGGGAGCCGGTCGATTGGGACGCGGTCTACTGTCTCCTCATCGAGCGCACTGGCTGGACCTGGGACACCATCGACCATCACATGGACCTGCCGCGTTTTCTGGCGCTGGACCGACACTGGCGCCGGCATCCTCCGCTTCGCGACATGGTGCAGGCTTACCTCGGCATCAAGCCCGCACAGCAGGCGAAAACCACCGGAAACGACCAAGCCGACCTCGATGAATTCATTGAGCTATTCCAAGCCGCAGGCGGGAGCACGACATGACCAAAGTCGCTGAGTTACAGATCGAGATCGCGGCCAATGTCGCGCGGTTGACCGAGGATTTCAGCCGCGCAAAATCCGAAGTCAACCGCTCGATGGGCCACATTCAGCGCGATGTCAAAGAGCAGCTGGATGGCGTGAAGGAATCGCTCAAGTCGATGAAGGAGATGGTCGAGGCGATGGGGATCGCGATGCTCGCCGAGCATCTGGTCGAAGCGGCCAAGAGCGCCGCAGAATTCGGGGACCAGATCGAACATGCCGCACAGAAGACCGGGATGAGCGCCGAATCGCTGCAGGGGCTGGGGTTCGCCGCAAAAATGTCGGACGTCGATTTCCAGTCCTTGTCGGTCGGGCTCGAGCATCTGTCGCGCGCCATGCTGCATACGCAGCAGGGTTCATTGCAGTCGGCCTCCGCCTTCCAGTCGGTGGGCTTGTCGGCCCAGCAACTCAAGAGCATGAGCATGGATGAAGTGCTCGCGAAGGTCGCCGACCGATTCCATGCCACCCGGGACGGGGCGACCAAGACGGCGCTCGCCATGCAACTCTTCGGGCGTTCCGGTGCGGAATTGATCCCGCTGCTCGACCGGGGATCCGAGGGGATCGACGCCCTGAAGGCGAAGGCGAAGCAGCTCGGCATCGTGATGAGCGATGAGGCTGTGAAGCAGTCCGCCGAGTTTGCCGACAAAATGAAAGAGCTTTCGGCATCGGCAGAAGCCACCACGCGTAACCTGATGGGGGAATTGATGCCCGCCATGAACCGGATCGCGGATGCCTTCCTCGAAGGCAGTTCCGACGGCGGGGTGCTGAAGGAGGTTTTCAGGCAAATCGGCGAAGGCGCGGTGTGGCTCACCGGATTCATCGCGAAACTCGCCGCAACGGTCGAGGCGCTGGGCAAGACCATCGCCATGGTGGCGGCAGTCGTCTCGCACCCGATGTCAGCAAAATCCATCTTCAAGGACTGGATCGATGATGTCAATGCGTTGCAGGCCAGGACCAACCGGTTCCTCGCCACGCTCGATGCGGCGCCCTCGGCCTCGTCGCCGACCGAATCAGAAGGTGCGACCGGGACGGGCTCGCTCAAGGTTTACAAGACGAGCGGCACAGGCAACAAGTCGCATATGTCGGAGTACGAGCAACGGCTCGCGGGCGCCAAGATCTACTACCGGCAGACCCATGACCTGAGGGAGTATTCGAAAGCCCAGGAGATCCAGTACTGGCAGGACGTGCTGAACAACGAGAAGGTCACGGCCAATGACCGCCTCGCGATCGAGCGCCGCGTCTCCTCGCTGCGGCTGGAACAGATGAAGAAGGAAGCCGCCGACCGGCAAAAGCTGGCCGAGGAAGCCATCCAGGCGTCCCGCGACCGGGCGCTCGGTGAGGTGGCGCTCGATGAACAGAGGGCGCAGACGCAGCTTCAATCCGGCCAGATCACCCATGACCAGTTGCTCCAGATCCGGCAGGCCCATGAGGAGAAGAAATACCGCATCGAGGTGGGGTACGGCCTGGAAGGGGCGCTCAACGACGCCACCAGCAAGCGCATCATCAGCGAGATCATTACGCCGCGCTTCAAGCAAGGGGATTTCTATGGCGGCATTGCTGCCGGGGTCGACCGGATCATCCGCGTTATCGATGGAGAACCGTTGCCGGAACCCAAAGGAAAACTCCCCGGCGACACCGCAGATATTCAGCAGTATGTTCCCGTCATTTTTATTCTTGCGCTCGTGGTGGGTGGAGTGCTACGCGCCGTGCTGGGCAGATTTCCCGGCGCGCTCGTGACCGGCGGGGCCGTGGCGTTTATCGCCTGGTTGTTGGTCGGCGCGGTATCCGTTGCGTTGGTCGCGGGCGTGATCGCGCTGTTTTTCACCTTGCTGGGAGGCGGCATGGGCGGGTACGGCATCGGCGGTCGGCATGGGGGATTCGGTGGAGGGGGTTTCAGCGGCGGCGGTGGCGGCGCGTCGGGGAGGTGGTAACGATGAACATCAAACGCATGGCGAAGCATCTGATGATGACCCACTGGCAGGTCAACCGGGCTTTCCCTCGCCAAACCCTGATCGCGATTGAGCAAGCAATCAAAGCGAGTGAGACCGCACACGTCGGAGAAATCCGCTTCGCGGTGGAAGGCGCACTGGACGTCACGCCGCTCTTCAAGGGGCAATCCGCGCGAGAACGTGCGATTGACATGTTTTCGCAACTGCGGGTGTGGGATACCGAACGCAACAACGGCGTGCTGATTTATCTGCTGCTCGCCGACTGTGACGTCGAGATCGTTGCCGATCGCGGGATTCACGCGAAGGTGGGCGCGCAGGGATGGGAGAAGGCGTGCCGCGAGATGGAAACTGCCTTTAAACAGGGGAACTATGAAGGGGGCGTGGTCAGCGGCATTCAGGCGGTGACGCGGCATCTGGCGGAACATTTTCCCGCTGTCGGCGCCGGTCGGAATGAGTTGCCTGACAAACCGATGGTGCTATAGCTCAACCATGCGATGCACCGTGCCAGCGGTGATTTCAGGGGGGATGGCCATGGAACAGCGCAACGAGATCACGTCAGGCGGACAGTCCGGCGCGCATGGTGCGCGTCACGCCGCTGGACGAAGTTCCGCAACGGCGATGAGCTTCAGTTCGGTTTCGGTGATTCTGAATGCGCTGCGGCTCAACCGCATGCAGCTCTAGCCGATAAGAGAGGCCGTGAATCCTGGCTTGCCATAGCGTCCGTGTGCTATATTCAAAAAGTAAAGGAGGCTTTGATGGAAGGCTTATTTTCCTTATTGCTGTTTGCCGGGTTATTCTTTCTGATGATGCGCTTTGGCTGCGGCGCCCACATGATCCATGGCGGACACGGGCGGCATGGCGCTGCGGGCGGTGACGATACCGATCCGGTGTGCGGCATGCAGGTGTCTGCCGACAGCGGCTACGCGAAAATGCACCGCGGCGTATTATATCGTTTCTGTTCCAGAAGCTGCCTCGACAAGTTCGATGCCGATCCGCAACAGTACCTGGAAAAAGGGAAGGAAGCCTCATGAAACAAGGCGTTTCTTTGGTGGCGGTGGGCCATGCATCCAGCCTGTTCTGGCGATCACGTTTGCGCTGTGCGTGGCGTTCGATCTGGTTTTTCCAGGACATGCGATGTACCAAGCCTGGCGCAAGCTGCTGCCTGGATTCGAATGGATCAGCGGAAAAAGTTTCTTGCTCGGGGCCGTTGAGAGTTACGGATACGGCTGGTACTTCGCGCTGATCTGGGTGCCGCTGTACAACTTTTTCCTGCTCGGCTCCGGCAAGGGCTGCGGCAAATGAAGGATTCGCCCGCTTACGGCTTGTGGTCGCTGGTCTTCATCAATTCCGCGGTGTTCATCATTTTCGCATTCAGCTTCACCAAGCCGAAAACCCCGCGCGACTGGCGCTCGTTCGGCGGGTTTTCTGCTTTCATCGTGGCGCTGTTCGCCGAGATGTACGGTTTCCCGTTGACCATCTACCTGCTTTCCGGCTGGCTGCA
>JAJZUN010000440.1 GCA_021848555.1 Pseudomonadota bacterium
GGCGGTAACGTGGTACTGACGATCCGCATGCTCCGTGGCCAGTTCGGCAGGCAGTTCGACGAGGCCATGGCTCGCGACGAAACGGCTGCCCACCGCGAGACCAGCCTGCCGAGCGGCCTTCGAGCCCACCACGGCGTCGAAAGGTCGGGCAAGACTGTCGCGGTCCACGCCGGCGGGCCCGCGGCCCGACTCCTCAAGCAGCGCGAAGTAGTCGGCGGTGGTGCCGACGATCAGGTGGCCGCGGTAGCTGTCGCCGAAGATGAACGGAACCAGTCGAGTCACCCCGACGTCGGCCTGCAGTTGCCGGTATACCGAGATCGGGATGTTGCCGGTCGGCGCGTCCATGAAGAACAATGTCGAAAGTACTGCCTGCACCGCGCTGCCCTTGGCGGCGATGAGCAGTTGGTAACCCCCCGCGCTGCGCTGCAGGCTCTCACGCGTGGCGGCCGTCAGCGCCAGCGTCGCCGTCAGCAGCAGCACACCGATGCCCACGCCCAGCGCGGTCAACAGGTTCGAGGCCGGGCGTGATGCGACATAGCGCCAGGCAAGCGTCCAGGTGTTCATGGCGGCGCCGGCGCCACACCGTTGAAGACCGGCATCTGCAACACATGCTCGAGACGGGCCAGCACCCGTGCATCGTGCGAGGCGAGCAACAACGCCGCGCCGGTTTCAGTGGCCACCTCGATCAGCAGATCCAGAACGGCGTCACTCCGGGCGGCTTCAAGGCTCGCGGTCGGCTCGTCGGCCAGCAGCAATTCGGGCTGGTTGGCCAGCGCGCGGGCGATGCCGACTCGCTGCTGCTCGCCATGCGACAGTGCGGCGGGTCGGTGGTGAAGGCGATGTCCGAGCCCGACGCGCCGCAGCAGCGTTTCCGCCCGGGTCCGGCGCTGCACCGCGGGCACCGCATCGGCGAAGCCCATCGGCAGCAGCACGTTCTCGATCGCGCTCAATGCCGGGATCAGGTTGAAGCTCTGGAACACGTAGCCGACATGTCGCGCACGGAAGCGGTCGCGCTCGCGCTGCGGCATCAGCGAGACCGCGGTGCCGAGCACGCGCAACGCGCCGGCACTGGGCTGCAGCAGTCCGGCGCACAGATGCAGCAGGGTCGTCTTGCCGCAACCGCTCGGCCCCGCCAGCCCGTAGATCGCGCCGGGAGGAATGGACAGCGTGGCGATGTCGAGCACCTCGACCGATTCACCGCCCTGCACGAAGCTCCTCCGCAACGCAAAGGCCTCGACGGCCGCCACCCGACCCGGCGGTTGGACCGCCGCGGCGAAGGTCAACGCAGAGCCTCCGTCAGCACTCGCCCTTCGCAGCCGTTGGGCGGCCGAACGTTCAGGATGTGCGCCAGCGTGCGCCCGAGATCCACGGTTTCCGAGTCGCCGAACTTTCCTGGCTTCACCCAACTGCCGCCGTACATCGCCAGCGGGACGTTGGTGTCGTAGGCCCATGGCGAACCGTGGGTCGACGCAGAGGCCTTGGGCTTGGCGAACAGGTACCAGTTGGGCTTGTTCATCACGACGATGTCGCCGCTGATCTGCTGGTGCCAGGCCAGGGACACCTGCTTGGAGAGCTTGGTGTTGGGGAGCTGTCCGGTCTCGAGCTGGGTGCGCGTGTAGACCGCCTCCACGCCGGGGTAGCTTCGCAGGAACTCCTGCGCCGCGTTCTCGACCGCTACCTTGTCGAGCTTGCGTGCGGCGACGAGGTCGTAGTCCACGTAGAGGTTCGGGGTCCACCACGTGATGATGTACTTGCCATCGCCGAACTTCGCCGACAGCGCGGCGTTGACGTCGGCCACCATCTTCTCGGGGTCGATGCGGCCTGCGTCGAGCCGACGGCTGCTGCTGAACTCGGGAATGTTCATGAAGCCGTGATCGGCCGACAGCGAGACGACGACGTTGCGCAGTCCGACGCGCCGGTCGAGGAAGTCGAACAGGTCGGCGAGCACGCGATCGAGGCGCACCGTCTGGTCCTGCGACTGTCGGCTCTCGGGGCCGAACAGGTGGTTCACGTAGTCGTGGCTGGTCCAGCTGACCGCCAGGATGTCGGGGACGCCGGCCGGGTTCTGCCCCAGGTTCTCGCCCTCGACGGCGGCCTTGACGAAGTCGAGCGTCAGGTCGTCGCCGTACGGGGTCCACAGCATCGCGTCGTAGTAGCTCTTGTTCGGTTGATCGGCGCCGCCGCTGATGGCGTGCGGGAAGCGCGTGCCCAGACCCTTGTAGTTGGTGGTCCAGGGTCGGTCGTCGGGGGCCGAGCGCGCATAGGCTTCCTCGGGCAGCAGCATCGTCCACTGCTTGCCGAAGTAGCGGTCCTGCGGCTTGCCGGCATAGAACTTCTTCCACCAGTCCGGGTAGTCCTTCATGTAGTAGTCGGACGTGATGAAGCGGCCCGTCGTGGTGCTGTGTATGTAGGCTGTCCCGAGCTGCCCGGCCAGGCCGATCGCACTGCGGTCCTTGCCGGCGATCGCGATCACCTTGGACCTGCCGTTCGCGTACATCAGTTCGTCACCAACGGTGGTGACCTTCATGTTGAACGGGGAGGTCCCCGCGTGCTCCGGGGTGTCTTCGTCGAGGTACTTGTGGCGCGCGTCCTCGGTCGAGTACACGCGCTTGCGGCTCTTCTTGTCGATCCAGTCGTTGCCGACCACGCCGTGCTTGTAGGGATGCGCACAGGACAGCAGCGTGGCGTGCCCGACGCTGGTGTAGGTGGTCGCGTGGCTGTAATGGTTGTTGCTGAACCAGGCTCCATCGTCGAGCAGCAGCTTGAAGCCGCGCCTTGCGTAGAGGTCGTAGTACTTGACCAGCTGGTCCTGCGGGAAGCCGTCGACCACCATGAACACCACCAGCTTGGGCAGCGGCTTGCTGGCCGGGGCGTCGGCCGCCGTGGCCAGGGGCCAGGACAGCGCCAGCGCGCTGGCCGTGACCATGGCGCGCAGCAGCGCGGGAATCCCTGAAGGACCGGTCATGACTTGTCTCCTCGATTTTTGGGCGACGGCATCGACACCGCGCAACTGAGTAAAGCTCAGTTGATAATTAATGTACGTTGAGTTTTATTCAACGTCAAGTGCGGTTTGCCTGCGGCTGCCCCGGGCGGCCCGGGCGGCCCGCCACACCGGGTTCAGTAGCGCTTGAGCGACAGCACCTGGTAGGTGCGGCGCACGACGTCCACCGCGCGGTCGTAGTCGGTCAGCGCGAGGCAGGCGATCAGCACGTCGATGATGGCCAGCTGCGCCAGGCGGCTCGTCATCGCCTCGGTGGTGAAATTGGTTTCGCGTGCCATGGTGAACAGCACCACGTCGGCAAAGGCCTGGATCGGCGACTTGCCGAAGTTGGTGATGCAGACCGTGCGCGCACCGGCCTCGCGTGCCAGCTTGGTGGCGGTAACGGTCTCGTGTGTGCTGCCCGAGTGCGACACCGTCAGCACCGCGACATCAGGCCCGGTCAACGCGGCACTGACGGCCTGGATGTGCGGGTCGATCACCACCTTCACGTCGAGCCCGATGCGCAGCATGCGGTACTGCGCGTCCTCGGCGATGCAGGCCGCACTGCCGACGCCGTAGATCTCGATTCGCCGTGCCGACTTGATGAGCCGCACGGCCTTCTCCATCGCCTGCACGTCGAGATTGGCCTGGGTGTCGCGCAAGGTCTGCACATTGCTCTGAAAGGGGTCTCCTCGTTTTCAGTGCAATAAGTGACGGTACGAAAAGCTAGCACTGGCGCGGAGGTGGTGTTGGTAGATCGTTGATTTCATTGACTTTCCTGTTCACTTTCAAATCTGCGATTCGTGGCG
>JAJZUN010000441.1 GCA_021848555.1 Pseudomonadota bacterium
CCCAATCTGCACTATCGCCGTTTCTGGGTCGAAAGCGAGAACCGCTGGGTCAGCCTGCGCGTTTCCGCCAACGGACTGCGCACCATCGACAAGAAGGGCATAGACGTAGTCCTGAAAGAACTGCGCTCTAAGGGGGAGATTTAATCATGCGCGAGAAAATCAAACTGGAATCTAGCGCCGGCACCGGCCATTTCTATACCACGACCAAGAACAAGCGCACCATGCCGGACAAGATGGAAATCATCAAGTTCGACCCCCGGGTGCGCCGGCATGTAGTCTACAAAGAGACCAAGCTGAAATAGGCTAGCCGGAGTTCGATAGAAAGGCCGCTGATGCGGCCTTTTTCAATTTGGGCGCAGCGGCAAGAAAACGCCTCCTGCGGGTTCGCGACTTGCGGCCGCCTCGCTTCAGCCAGGCACGCCACCGGCACCGGGCAGGATACGCACTTCGCGCTGCGGATAGGGAATCTCGATACCCGCCTCCTGGAACGCACGCCAGATCTCCAGCAACAACTCGGAGCGTATGCTCAGCACGCCGTTCTCCGGATCGCCGATCCAGACCCCCAACTCCAGATCGACGCCGCTGTCGGCGAAGCGCAGCAGGAACGCTTTCGGCGGCGGATCGGCGAGCACGCGCTGGTGCTTGCGCGCCACTTCCTCCATCAGCTGCGTCGCCCGCTGCAAATCGCTCCGGTACGCGACCTGCAGATTTAGCGCGAGCCGGATCTGGCGGTTGGAGTAGGAGTGGTTGAGAACCGTGGTCGCGATCAGCAGTTCGTTCGGAATGATCGCTTCGCGACCATCCAGGGCGCGCACCACCACGTAGCGCGTGGTGATGTTCTTCACTTCGCCGTAAAAATTGTCCACCGTGATCAGGTCGCCGATGCGGATCGAGCGGTCGAGCAGGATGATGAAGCCGCTGACGTAGTTGCTGGCTATTTTCTGCAGGCCGAAACCCAGGCCCACGCCGATGGCGCCGCCGAACACCGACAATACCGTGAGGTCTATGCCCACCAGCGGCAGGACGATGAGCACGGCAAGCAGCACCAGCAGCGCCGTGGCCAGGCGCGAGAACACCACGCGCAGGCTGGAATGCAGCGATTCGGCGCGCATCAGCCGCGCCTCGATGGTGCCGGAGAGCCACATCGCCGCCAGCAGGGTGATCGCCACCCAGAACAATCCCTGCAACACCAGCCACAGCGTGAGCTTCTGCGTGCCGAAACGGAAGCTGATCTGCTCCAGAACATCGATCGCATCCGGCAGCAGGCCGGAAACGTGCAGCACCAATCCGCCCCACACCAGAACCGCGATGGCGCGCTCGAAACTGCGCACCACGCTGCCGCGCGCGAACACGTGGCGCAGCAGATAGAAGAAGAAACGCACCAGCAGCAGCGACACCAGCAGCGGCACGAACAGCCGCAGCAGGTCGAATTCCATCCATTTCAAGTATCTGAGCAGGCTGATCGCGAACATCAGCGGAATCAGCGCCACCGCCGGGAACAGAATGCGGCGCAGGCCGCCGACGCCGAATTTCCAGATGCCGTCGGCTTCGACCCTGCCCAGCCGCAACGCCCGGCCCGCGCCCCAGGCCAGCGCGAAGCAGGCCAGCAGGATCGCGATCTGCCATGCGACCTGCGGATCGTGCAGATCGATCCAGGCCCGTTCCAGCAGGGTGCTAAGAGGCTCTTTCATGGCTCGGCGTAAGGCAGTGACTCGGCGTAGTGCCGTCTCCAATTGGCGGCGTAGGCGATTGCAAGGTCAGGACTGTCGCGCAGCAACAGCACGTTCTCGGCGTTCTTGGCTTGCGCCGCGTAAGTCCAATTGTAACTCCCGGTGATCACCGCGGCCTGCGCCGTGCCCGCGTCCACGATCATCACTTTGTTGTGTGCGCTTTGGTAGCGCACTTCCAGAGCGACTGGAATGCCCGCCGCGGCCAGGTCGGGGATGCGGCTGGCTTCTCCGCTGAATGTCTGCTCGCGGTCCGCCATCACCTGCACATCCACGCCGCGCCTCTTGGCTGCGATCAGCGCATTCGCCAGGACGCGGCTGGTAAAACTGAAAGCCTGCACCAGGATCTGATGTTTGGCGCGGCGTATGCCGTCGACGATCATGCCTTCCGCGTTGTCCCAGGGCGTGAACGCCACCTGCACCGTACCCCGCGCCGGCATCGCCGGCGGCGTTCGACTGGCGGCCGGGCGCGGCGCTGCCTGATCAGTTGAACTTCCGGTTGGCGCGGTCACCTGCGCCCCGGCCGCGCACGCCGACAGCAGCCCGAGCGCAAGCAGCGCCCGCTTCAAGCTGCCGCCCGCCCCAACAACGCTGCGAAAAAACCGTCAGTGCCATGCAGGTGCGGCGCCAGGCGCAGGTACTCCCCGGTATCGAGCGCAATGCGCTGCTGCGCCAGCGCTGCATTGGCCGGCCGCAACTCGAACTGGGCATGCGCGGCCAGAAACGACTGCACCACCTCGGTGTTCTCTTCATCGAGCAGGCTGCAGGTCGCATACAGCATCACCCCGCCCGGCTTCACCAGCCTGGCGGCCGCGGCGAGGATCGTGTCCTGCCTGGCGCGGCGCTCGGCCAGCGTGCTTTCGTCCTGGCGCCATTTGAGATCGGGATTGCGCCGCAGCGTCCCCAGCCCGGTGCAGGGCGCATCGACCAGCACGCGATCCATCTTGCCGGCGAGCCGCTTCAGGCGCGCGTCGGTTTCGCCCGCAATCCATTGCGGATGCACATTGGAAAGACCCGAGCGCGCCAGCCGCGGCTTCAGGCCCGCCAGGCGCTTTTCCGAAATATCGAAGGCATACAGCCTGCCGCTGGAGCGCATCAATGCGCCCAGCGCCAGGGTCTTGCCGCCGGCGCCGGCGCAGAAATCCGCCACCATCTCGCCGCGGCGCGGCGCGAGCAACTGGCACAGCAGCTGGCTGCCCTCATCCTGAATTTCGATCGCCCCCTCGAGAAACAGCGCGTGCCGGTTGATCTGCGGCTTGCCCTCCAGGCGCACGCCCACCGGAGAATAGGGTGTCGCGCTGGCGCCTATGCCGTCGGCCGCGAGGCGTGCCAGCACCGCGCCGCGTTCTGCTTTCTGCAGATTGACGCGCAAATCGAGCGGCGCGCTTTTGTGCAGACTTTGCGCCAGCGCCAGCAGTTCCTCGTCGCCGTATTGCCGCTGCAGCCTGGCCAGCAGCCAATCGGGAAAATCGCAGCGCACGGCCAGCGACTCGTCCTCGGCCCGCGCTTTGAGTTCGGCCAGCCAGTCGCGTTCCTTCGGTTTGATGGCGGCGTCGAGCTCGCGCAGGCTCAGGCCGCGCAGCCGCGTCAACGCCGCCAGCGCCAGGCGGCGCGGATCTCTCCCCGCCGCCAGCGACTCCAGCAGCCGCAGGCGGCGCAGGACGGCGAACACGGTCTCGGCAACGAAGGCGCGGTCATGCTGGCCGAGTATCGGATGGGCGCGCAAATAGCGCGATACCACCGCATCCGCCGGGTACTTGAATTCCAGCACGGCGGCCAGCGCGTTCACGGTGTGGTCGAGCAGGGGTCGGGGCAGGGACATGATTTCCTATCTCGGGTCGCAACCCGCCTCAGCCGTCGATGCGCGTCAGCACCTGGTCGATGCGCACGCCGTCTGTTTCGATCACCAGAATGCGCACCGGCAGGTAGCCGCGGCCGCTGGCGAAACAGATCTCCGTGCCCTTGTCGTCCTGGTTCTCGCGCTGTTTCACCAAGCGCACTGTCTCCAGCTCGCCCGCGTGTGTTTTTAGCGTTTCGCGTCCGGCGACGATGT
>JAJZUN010000442.1:0-414 GCA_021848555.1 Pseudomonadota bacterium
AGCGACGACACGCGACAAAAGGCCAAGGAGGCTGCGCACTCGTCAAGCAAGGCCCGGGACGGAGGGCGCGGGATGCGAGGCGGGCGGGGCCGCCAACGCCATCGCCGCGGGGGTGGCATGGGTGGAAGCGGCGGCCGCCTGTCCTCTGGAGAACTGTCCGCACTGCTGGCCCCTGCGCAAGAGCTTCATATCACCCATGAGGCCCCGATGCTGCTGATCGCCGACGAGAACGCTCAACGTCAGCGCCTCTTCACCGACTTTCGCGGCGCCAGCGTTTCCACCAGCGGCGGACTGCAGCAGCGGGTCGCAACGGCCGACTGGGAAGGCGCCACGTTAGTGGTCGAGATGACGACGCTCGGCAAGAGACTGGTCCATAGCTACCACATCGATGACGGGACCGGACAACTCGTCATC
>JAJZUN010000442.1:424-3780 GCA_021848555.1 Pseudomonadota bacterium
TGGCACAGGTTTCGGAAGGGCAGCCGGTTTCATACCGCCTCGTATATGACCGGCTCAAGCCTGAGGCAGGTATGGAACAGGCGCGCCAGCCCGTCAGCCCTGGACAAGGAGGAACGCGATGAACATACATTACCTGCAGCACGTGCCGTTCGAAGGGCTCGGAAGCATCGAGGAGTGGATTCGGCGCGGTGGGCACGCGCTCGGCTCAACGCGCCTCTACCGTGGCGATCCCCTGCCAGGCATCCATACGGTGGATCTGCTGGTGGTGCTGGGCGGCCCCATGAACATTTACGAAGAGGCCGACTACCCCTGGCTGGTGAATGAGAAGCGCTTCATCGAGCGGGCCATCGCCGCTGGCCGGCGCGTGCTCGGCATCTGCCTCGGGGCGCAGTTGGTTGCCGATGTGCTTGGCGCGAGGGTCTACGCCAACGCCGACAAGGAGATCGGCTGGTTTCCGGTCGAAAAGACGGAGGCCACCTCTGGCGACGGTCTGTTTGAAGCCTTCCCACGGCAAATCGATGTGTTCCACTGGCATGGCGACACCTACGACATTCCGACCGGCGCGGTGCATGCCGCTCGCAGCGCCGGCTGCGCGAACCAGGCCTTCGTCTACGACGGGCGGGTGGTCGGCTTGCAGTTTCACCTGGAAACAACCCTGGACAGTGCACAACAGCTAATCGCTCACGGCGCCAACGAACTCGTCCAAGGTCGCTACATCCAGACGCCTCAGGAAATGCTTGTGGACGCAAGCCGGTTCGATGCCATCAATCGTGTCATGCATGACCTGCTCGACAGGCTGGCGACAGACAGCCCGGACCAGATCGCACCAGCGGGTGGGGAATCAAGATGAACATCACCTTTCTCGGCGCGGCGCGCGAAGTAACCGGCTCGTGCTACCTGGTGGAGACCACGGACACGCGCTTCCTGGTGGACTGCGGCATGGTGCAGGGCGGGCGCGAGGCACCGGCGCGCAACCGCAAGCCGTTCGTATTCGACCCGAAATCCATCGATTTCGTGTTGCTGACTCATGCGCACATCGACCACAGCGGCCTGCTGCCCAAGCTCACCCGTGCGGGCTTCCAGGGGCCGATCTATACCACCGCCGCGACCACCGACCTGCTCCAGGTGATGCTGCCCGACAGCGCGCATATCCAGGAGGGGGATGTCGAGCGGGCCAAGCGCAACAACAAGTCGGCACATGACAGGAGCGCGGCGCCGACTCCGCTCTACACGATGCAAGACGCGCGCGACTGTCTGCGCCAGGTGCGGCCCATCGCCTACGACCAGGAACTCACGCCACATCCGGTCGTGCGCTGCCGCTTCCGCGACGCCGGCCACATCCTTGGCTCGGCCATCATCGAGGCCTGGGTCAGCGAACACGGCCAGACCACCAAGCTCGTGTTCAGCGGCGATCTTGGCCAGCTGGGGCGCCCGATCCTGCGCGATCCGACGCCTATCGAGGAAGCGGACATCCTGCTCATGGAGTCTACCTACGGTGACCGCACGCACAAGGATCTGGCAGCAACAGAGGACGAGTTGATCGGGATCGTCGAGCGCACCCTGCACGAACAGGGGGGCAACGTGATTGTTCCGGCGTTCGCGGTCGGCCGCACCCAGGAAATCCTGTATCACCTGCACCGCCTCACCCGCGAAGGCCGGTTGCGTAATCTGAAGGTGTTCGTCGACTCGCCGATGGCAACCGAGGCCACGCGGATCACCATGCAGCACCTTGAACTTTTCGATGACGCGGCTAAGCGGCTGGCGGTCTGGCACACCATCGGCAAGGACTTGCCCTACCTGCACTTCGTGGCCAGCGCGGAGGAATCCATGGCGCTGAACCAGATCCGCTCGGGTGCCATCATCATTTCCGCCAGCGGCATGTGCAACGCCGGGCGCATCAAGCACCACCTGCGCCACAACCTGCCCCGGCGCGAATGCGGCGTGCTGATCACGGGATTCCAGGCGCAAGGCACCCTCGGTAGGCGTCTGGTTGATGGCGCGACACGGGTGCGCATCTTCGGCGAAGACATCCCCGTGCGCGCGGCGATCCACACCGTGGGCGGACTGTCGGCACATGCCGACCAGCCCGCATTGCTGGGCTGGTCGGCCAACTTCCGCAAGCCTCCAGCCCGAACTTTCGTGGTGCATGGCGAGGCCAGCGCCGCGCTCGCATTCGCCGAGCGGCTGCGCGCCGAACGTGGCTGGGACGTAGCAGTGCCGGAGCCCGGCACGCGCGTGCAATGGGTCGGCCGGGCTGGAGATGGCGGACATGACTGATTCTGACCAACGCAAGGCGCTGCGCGAGGCGATCATGAACGGGCCGGCGTATCGGCTGGCTCACGAGGACGTCGAATTTCTCGCCCAGGACGACTTGCGTCCGCTGCGTTTGCAACTGGAACTGCTCAAGCCCGAACATGAACTGCGCGAGCAAGGGATCGGCTCAACCGTCGTCGTCTTCGGTAGCGCGCGCGTCGTTTCCCACGAGGAGGCGCAAGCAGGGCTTGCCGATTTCGAGGCGCGCATGGCAGCCGGACAGTCCGACCCGCTGCAGGCACGCGATCTTGCCACGGCCAGGCGCCAGCTGGCCCATGCGCGCTACTACGAAGAGGCGCGGCGCTTTACGCACCTGGTCTCGTCCCGTTTCCAGCAGGAAGAACGACGCGATTTCGTGGTTGTGACTGGGGGCGGCCCCGGCATTATGGAAGCGGCCAACCGCGGCGCATTCGAGGCCGGTGCGCGCTCCATCGGACTCAACGTCACCCTGCCGCACGAACAGGGGCCCAATCCCTTCATCAGCCCCGAGCTCGCATTCCGGTTCCGCTATTTCGCCCTGCGCAAAATGCACTTCCTGCTGCGTGCGCGGGCGTTGGTCGCCTTCCCGGGCGGATACGGCACGCTCGACGAGCTGTTCGAGGTGTTAACTCTGGTGCAGACCGGCAAGATGGCGCGCATTCCCATCGTGCTGGTTGGCAGAGAATTCTGGCGCCGCGCAGTCGACTTCGACTATCTCGTGGAGGAGGGCTTTATCAGCGCGCAGGACGTGCGGCTGTTCACGTGCGTGGATGCCGCAGAAGAAATCGTGGCCGTCCTGGAAGCCTTCTATGGCGGCAAACCGCCGGCCCCCGAGGGGGCGCAGGGGTGAGCATGTGCGCGCCCCGTCCGCCCTCCGCGAACTCGTTTGTCCGGCATGGCCTGGGACGAACCGCACTGGCGCTGGCGATTAGTGTTCTCTTTCCCTCGCCGGCCCTGGCGCAAGCCGTCAATGAAGGCGCTGCTGGCGCCGGGGATTGCGCAGCGGAAGAAACACTCAGATTCCGCGGCGGCACGGCAAGGCTGGAAAACGACCTGTTTACCGG
>JAJZUN010000443.1 GCA_021848555.1 Pseudomonadota bacterium
CACCACCGCATCGAGAATGCCCACGATATGCGGGTGCTTGAGCTTGCCCGCGAGCGAGGCCTCGTTGAGAAACTGCGAGCGGTACACCGAACCGAACTCGGGGTCCTTGAACACCTCGGGCTCGATTACCTTGAGCGCGACTTCCTTGCCGGAAAAGGTATCCACGGCCAGATACACGGTTCCGGTCGCGCCCTTGCCGAGCTGTTTGCGGATATCGTACTTGCCGATCTGCAGGCTCAGATCCATTTCAAAGGTTTGCTCCGCCAAGCCGATTCCCCTTTGTCCCTTTTCGTATCCCTGTCGGCACGGCGCCGGCATGGCGCGGCGCCCTCCCGCCGCCCCTCATGCTGCCATTCTAACCTTTGCCATCCCCGTTTGGCATAGGAACGAATTCACGCCGCTTTCGGCGTCAGGCCAGCGGTTCGCCCATCGGCTCGATCAGGCTGGCGCCCTGATTGCGCGCGTTGTTGGTCTTGTAGCCTATGGCCTTGTCCTTGGCCCAGTGCGGAACCAGCCCCCAATGCAGCCAGCGCGCCACCCTGCGCCCGCCCTCCTCGAGGATCACCAGCTGATCGGTCGCGGGCGCCACGTTGTAGCGCGCGAGCGGCGCCGCGCCGAGCTCCGCCTCGACCTGGAACACGTCGTACAGCGCCTGCGCATCGGTGACGATTTTGTAGCGGCCGCACATGCGCCGATTATGCGGCGGACACCCCGCGGCCACAAGCAGATCGGCGATCTGATACCGTATATAGTATAATTCGCCCATGATCAGACGTGCGAAACTGCTGGCGGCGGTCCGGGCCAACCCCAAAGCCGTGCGTTTCGACGACGCCTGCAAGGTCGCGCAGGAAATCGGCTTTACGCACAAGGGCGGACAGGGATCGCATCGCGCGTTCGGGCGCCCGGGCGAGCCCGATCTGCTGAATTTCCAGAATCGCGGCGGCTATATTCCGCCCTACCAGGCGCGACAGCTGATCAAGATGATGGACAAGTACGGAGGCGAAGATGACGAAGTATCCGATTGAGGTGTTCTGGAGCGACGAGGACGAAGGCTATATCGCGGTCGTGCCCGACCTGCCCGGCTGCAACGCCTGGGGCAAGACCGAAGTCGAGGCGATCCGCGAGGCCCACAATGCGATCGTCGCCTGGATCAAGGCCGCAAAAAGCATGAAGCGCGCGATTCCCGCACCTTCCAAGCCAGCGGATGAAATGGCGTACAGCGGCAAATTCCTCATGCGGGTTCCCAAGCGTCTGCATGCGGAGATGGCCAGGTCGGCCAAGAGCCAGGGCGTGAGCCTGAATCAATATGTGCTGTACTTGCTGACCGAGCGGCATGTGCACGGCAAGAGGGCGGCATAGCCGTCCCCGGTCGGGGACGCCGGGGCTACAGCTTGACGCAGACGTTGCGCAACTCGGTGTAGAACTCGAGCGAGTGCACGCCGCCTTCGCGCCCGATGCCGGATTGCTTGGAGCCGCCGAACGGGGTGCGCAGGTCGCGCAGGAACCAGCAGTTGACCCAGCTGATGCCGACTTCGATTTTCGCGGCGACGCGGTGCGCGCGCGCGAGGTTGGTGGTCCAGATGGTGGTGGCGAGGCCGTATTGCGTGTCGTTGGCAAGGCGCACCGCCTCTTCCTCGGTGTCGAACGGACGCACGTGGCAGCAGGGCCCGAAGATCTCCTCGCGCACCACGGCGGAATCCTCCGGCAGCCCGGTCCAGATGGTGGGCTCGACCCAGCTGCCTTTAGCCAGTTCGCCTTCCATGTCCGGGACGCCGCCGCCGGTGACCACGGTGGCGCCCTCTTTGCGCGCGCGCTCGTAATAGGACAGCACCTTGGCGCGATGTTCTGCGCGCAGCAGGCGGTGCGGCGCATGTCGACCCGAAATGGCGGCGCCGGCGGCGCCATCGTCAATGTATCCTCGCTCGCGGCGACCCTGGACGGGGCCAATCAGTGGATTCCCTATGCCGCGGCGAAGGGCGCGATCAACAGCTTCACCATCGGCCTGGCGAAAGAGGTCGCGGCCGAAGGCATACGCGTGAACGGCATCAGTCCCGGGCTCATCGACACGGAGATCCACGCCGAGGCGGGCATAGGCGAGCGGCTGCAGAAAGTACTGCCTGGCGTACCCATGGGGCGCCTGGGCACGGCGGAAGAATGCGCCGAAGCGATCCTGTGGCTGCTCTCGGGCGAGGCCGCCTACATGATAGGCAGCATCCTCACCGTCTCGGGCGGGCGCTGAACCGAATTAGAGCATCCCGTGGCGCGCGCGCCGCAGCACGAAGCGCCCGGGGTCGAGCGCATCGGCCAGGTCGCCCTCCAGCGGCAGCGGTTCGTTTTCGATCTGGCTCGCGAGCAACTCGCCTGCGAGCGCCGCCCAGACCAGCCCGCGCGAAGCATAAGCCGTGGCGCAATACAGCCCCGCGCGCCTGGGCAAATCCGCCAGCTGCGCGCCGCTGAGATTCAGCCCGCGTAAACGCGCGGCATCCACATCCGGCAGCGCGCCCACCAGCGGCAGGTGGTCCGGCGCAGCGCAGCGAAAACCAACCGCGCCCTCGAGCTGCGCCGCATCGGCCGCGATCTGCGCCTGCGGCAGCAATTGCGCCAGGCGCGCGAGATTGGACTCATGCCCCTGCAGCTGCGGCTCGGTGTCGTCATTGCCGCGGTCATAGGTGCTGCCGCTTATGACCATGCCGTCGAAGGCCGGCAGCACGTAGCCTGCGCCGGCCAGCACGATGCGCGGCGCCGCTAGGCCCGCGGCGGGCACATAACTGACCTGCCCGCGGATCTGCTGCAGCGGCTGCGCCACCGGGGCCAGACGCGTCATGTCGTTCGAATTGGCGAGCACCAGCACCGGTGCGGCAGCAATAACTCCGCCGTCCGCGGCCAGCGCCTGCCACAGCCCGCCGCTGCGCGCGATGCGCTCGACCCTGAGGCCGAAATGCGCGCGCAGCGCCGCTCCGGCTGCCGCGAGCTGCGCGGCGACGAGGCTCAGCGGACGTATCCAGCCGCCGCCGGAAAACCAGCAGCCGCCGCCGGCCAAGGCGCAGCCTGCGAGCACTTCGGCTTCGCCGCGTTCCAGGTAGCGCGCAAACTCCGCTGGAAAACCCTGCGCCGCGATCGAGGCGATCATGCGCGCCTCCCGTTCGGGATCGCCCGGGAGTTGCAGCACGCCGCAGCGCGCCCAGTGCAGGGCCTGGCCTGACTGCTCCAGCGCGAGCCAGTGCCTGAGCGCATAGAGAAAGCCGTTGCGCGTGGCGCACGACAGGATGCAGTCGTCGCGCGAAACGTGCGGGTGGAACACGCCCGCGTATCTGGGCGCCGCCTGCGCTGCCGGCATGACGCGGCTTTCGATCAGGTCGATGTTCCATCCGCGCCGCGCCAGGCGCTCGCTGATTGCGGCGCCAGCGATGCCCGCGCCGATCACGATCGCATGCCGGCTGCCGGGCGCGCTCGCCGCAGGCTGCGGCTGGCGCGGCGCATAGCTGCCGCGCAGCATGTCGCGCTTGCGCCCGAACCCGGCACGTTTCTCTACGACGAATCCGGCCGCCTGCAGTCCGTCGCGCACCAGCGCCGCGCTGGAGTAGGTGGCGATCGTGGCGCCGGGGCGTGCGAGGCGCGCCAGGCGCTGCAGCAGTCGCGGCGACCACATGTCCTGATTCAGCCGCGGCGCGAAGCCGTCCAGGTAAATGGCGTCGGCGCGCAGGCGCAACCGCGGCACGACATCGGCCACGTCGGCGAATACCAGCGTCAGCATGAGCCGCTCGTCCTCGAAATGCAGG
>JAJZUN010000444.1 GCA_021848555.1 Pseudomonadota bacterium
CGCCGCGGCCGCCGGCAGCAGCAGTGTGGTGCGCACCGGCGCGAGCGGCCGCGCGGCGGCGCCGGGCCGCAGCAGCGCCGCCGGCACCCGCCGCACCGCCAGCGCCGCCGCCAGCCCCAGCGGCACGCCCAGCGCCGCCGCCACCCAGCCGGCATGCCGTGCCTGCGCCAGCGAGGCGGCCACGTCCACCGTCGCGATCACCGCGACGGCCACCAGCACGCGGAAGGCTGGCAGCGCCAGGCGCGGCGCCGGGCGGGGGAAGGGTTCGTCGGTGAAGGCGGTATGGCTCATGCGCGGTCCCGGATGCGTGGCGCCAGTGCATGGCGCGCGGTCAGGGAGGGGCGCAATTCAACTTCGCCGCAGCGCGAGCATCGACGGCAAGCGCGCTTGGGGCCGAGCCGTGCCATTCTTGGTTAGGCCCGCCGGGTTAGACCCGTTGGGCAGCTCGCCATGGCGCCGGAACATCGTGGGTGGCAGCCCGGGATGATGCCAGTTCTGCTTGCTGTAACGCATTCGTGAGCGTATAGAATCGCTGCTTGGTGAAGCTGCGGCCACGCGCAAACGGAGGCGCATTGCTGAGGCGGGGGCGGACGGGTGCCGACACATCCCGTAATGGTTGCCGTGCCAATGGGCGGAGCTGGGGCATTGGTGATCGTGTAATGCGTGCCTGGTGTAAACTATTCTTCGCCAAAAGATTACGAGAAAGCTATGGACCTGAATGCTGACGGGCTGCCGCAAGGGGGCTTGGAGATCGAAGGCAGCATCGACGGCGTGGACGACGCCGGCAACGTTCATGGTTGGGTCAGGAGTCGTCATCAGCCATCGGAGCCGCTGACTGTCAGCGTCTTCGATGAGGGCGAGAAAATCGCCGAGCAGATCGCCTGCCTGTTCCGCAAGGACCTTGCCGATGCCGGCGTCGGTGACGGCCGGTGCGGGTTTCGCATCTCCCTGCCCGGCTATCTGAGTGATGGCGCGAGCCACCGGCTGACGCTGGTGGCGGAACTGTATGGTGTTTCGCAGTCGTTCGGGGCGCCGCTGACGGTCACGCCGGGCCGCGCGAGTGGTCGGTCGCTCTACACGCCGATAGCGGAAGATTGGCGCCCGGCGTCATCGGGCGGCGCGGCATCGGCCGACGTGGGGGCCGGTCAGGCGGCGGAAGTGGCCATTGTTTTCGATGTCAGCGATCTGATCGAGTATTTCCGCCACGACCGTTTGCCCACCGGCATCCAGCGCGTGCAGATGGAGGTGGTGACCAACGCACTGGCCCAGAAGCCGAGGGACTGTTCCCTGCAGATCTCCGCGTTCGGCGAAAAGACCGACCGTTGGGTGGAAATCCCGGAACTGTTCTTCCGGCAGTTGTGCCGCCTCGCGCTGACCGATGGTCGCCGTGACGCGCCGGACTGGCTGCTGATCAAGGAGGAACTGCAGACGTATCTGCGCGAGGCGCCACCGATCGTGTTTCCGAACGGGGCCTATATCATCAACCTCGGCACGTCCTGGTGGCTGAAGAACTACTTCATCAACATCCGCGCGGCGAAAGAGCGCTCCAACATCAAATACGTGACCTATGTCCACGACATGATTCCGGTGATGACGCCGGAGCATTGCATCGAGGGGCTGGTCAGGGACTTCATCGGCTGGGTCAAGGGCGCGTTCGCGCACGCCGACCGGTTCATGGCGAACTCGAACGCCACCGCCCGCGACCTGACGGCAGTGGCGCGGTTCATGGGCTATGACATTGCTCCGCCCGCCATCGTGCGCCTGGATGCCGACCATCGCCGTGCCAACCAGTCGCTCAGGCGCGGCGACCGCCCTTCGCCGGGCGACGCGGCGCTGCTCAAGCACGATCTGCAGCCCGGCGCGTATGTGCTGTTCGTCTCGACCATCGAGTCGCGCAAGAATCACGAATTGGCGTTGTCGGCGTGGCTCAAGCTGATCAAGCGGCACGGGATCGAGCGTGTGCCGATGCTGGTCTGCGTCGGCAAGCGCGGCTGGCTGAACGACGCCGTCTATGCGCGGCTCGCGGCCAGTTCGCTGTTGCAGCGGCGGGTGATCATGGTGTCGGACATCTCCGACCCGGCGTTGGAGAACCTCTACAAAGGGTGCCGGTTCAGCCTCTATCCCAGCCATTACGAAGGCTGGGGGCTTCCGGTCACCGAATCGCTGTCCCACGGGAAGGTGCCGCTGGTCGCCAACAACTCCAGCCTGCCGGAAGCGGGCGGGGAGTTTGCCGAGTATTTCGATTCGGGGTCGGAGAACGACTTCATCGAGAAGCTCGAGCGGCTGATGTTCGACGCGCCCTATCGCGCGCGTCGGGAAGCCCGCATTGTCGAAGGCTTCCGCGCCCGCACCTGGGGCGAGATCGCGGCGCAGATGCTGGATCACGTGCGCGAATGGCACGAGGCAGATCAGGCGGCACCGGCGCCAACAGGCTCCTGGCTGAGCGTCGCCGAGCCGGGGCGCTACTACACGCCCACGGACAACCGTGACACCGAACTCGTGCCGACCAAGCTCACCGGCGAGATGTTCCGCCAGGGCGATGGCTGGTGGTGGCCGGAGCCTTGGGGGTGCTGGACCAAGGAGCGTGGCGGCCGGTTGGCGCTGCTGTTCCGTATGACCGCCCCCGCGCCGCTGGTGCTGTTTGTCGGCATTCGCGGCGTGCAGGGAAAGCCCAGCACCGCAACGGTGATACTGGACGGGCTTTATGCGCGCACGGTGGATTTGCGGGCGGATCAGGACAAGTGGCTGATCTTCCGCATCGACGAGCATTTGGTCGGCCGATTGCCCCGTGTCGGCGAGCACGTGAGGCTGGAATTCCTGTGTTCGGCGGATCAGGCCGCTGACTTTGCTGTGGCAACAAATGGGACCGACCCGCGTGTCGCCGGTCTGGGCGTGCTCGGGTTCATGATTGCCCGGGCGGATGACGTGGAGGCCCGGGTGAGCTTCGTGGAAAGCGTGGCCCTGGGGGATATGTCGAGTCTGATGGAAGCGAGCCAAGGCAGTAATGGTGATCGTCTTGGCCTTTGGCGGCTGACTTCAGAGATTGCGGCGAGCTTGCCGGCGAAGAATGACTCTGCGGAACAAGCGCACTGCATCACTCAATCCGTGATCGTGGGGCAACAAGCCGGGGGCTCGGGAGTCGAAGTCGTGAAGACAAGCGCCGATAAAATCTCACTCACCGTCGCAAAGAAGAAAAAAGCTCTAGAAAAGACTGGGATGGTCAGCCGTCAGAAAAGAAGAACCTAAAGCCAAGCTGATTGCATCTCGCGAGACCGAGTTTCGTTGAGGCAAAAACAGCAACACTATTGAACGCAAGGATAGACAATGAGCAAGTTCAATATTTTTTTATCAAGCGTTATGATTGTTTCCAACGAAATTCAGATTCTTCCGCAGTCAGTTCCAGCGCTCTTTTCGTATTCTGATCAGGTTGTGTTTGTAGACCAGGGGTCCACAGACGGCAGTCTCCAATATTTGCAGTCCGTGCTCAGGCCGCAAGACCGCATTGTGAGTGTTGATTGGGGAACGGTATATCGACACGGCTATTCCTATCTGCGAAACTTAGGAGGGCAGATTTGCGATGGAATTTGGATCGAAGCAATTGATGCTGACGAGATGTTAGCGCCAGAAAATCGCGAAAAAATTAAATCTATTCTTCGGCAATCCGATGCAAAAACCTTAAAAATAAATCTCCATCAGTTCAGAAATGACGGGTCGTTGTCTTCTGTTGATTGGCAGTATATAGCGCAACATGCGGAGCGAGAAGAGATCATCGG
>JAJZUN010000445.1 GCA_021848555.1 Pseudomonadota bacterium
TATGTTTGCGTATTTTGAGGCAATTTCTGGAGATGCGCAGCCCAGGCCGTAAAACATCCCGTTCCAATGCTGAAAGATTCGGTATGGCAAATTACTTTGCCATTTCAACTTCGTCTCCCACACCCCCACCCTCGGCGGCTTTTCTCCGGGCTTGCTCCAATCGCTCAGTCTGCGGGTCATGGCTTGGGCTCCTGCATGGCGGCATCTAGTAAGAAGCGCATCAGTTCCGACGCCTGCACGCTGTCCAGCAAATTCGTCCCGCTTGGCTTATAGCGCCCCTCGTGCGGCGTCCCGACGTTGTATCGGGGCTCGAAACTAATCCCGGCATCGGGCGAGAAGCTCTCGGGCAACGGCCAGCCGAGAAACGCATCTACCATGCGCCTGATCGTCTCCGCATCGCGCGTCACTTCCGGCGCGGGGTGGGCGTAGAGCGGATCCCTCACGCGCATTTTCGTCGGCACATGCAGAGATACCGTCCAAGACGTCCCGTTCCATACGCAGGTTCGCACGGTACCCACCGGCTCCGCACGCTCCATCTGGTCGGCCAGGGCGTCGAGCGCGTTTCCGTCTCGCAGGATCCGTTCGGCGTGTCCAGTCGGAGCAGACTTCGCCAAATTCCAATGGCGGCGAGCCGCGCGGCGCAACAGGTCGGTCGTGGGTGTCATGGTGCGTTCCTCAGGTCGTGGCTCATTGCCGTCATTCCGCAGCGTGAGCATGTCGCGCTCCCCACTGCGCCGTCGCCCGATTCGTAGGTCTCGCCATCCCACTTGTGCTCGCACGGCCCACCACTGGCGCAAGCGCAGTAGCACGAGTGCGGATTGAAGGTCGATTTCATCGATTCGACGTCTACCCCCATTTCGTCGGCCAGTTTTTGCATTCGCTGGCGGACCTCGGCATTTCGCTTCGTGCGCAATGCTTCAAAGTCAGGCTCCCTCACGACGTACTCCCAGGTTGATGTGTCACCGGCACGGGCTGCGTCGGCTGTGGATGGGGATCGCCTTCGCCGCACGAAGCCAGCAGCAGGCAGGCGATGAGGATGGCGCGGGTCATGCTGCTTTCCACGGCTTCGGCTGCACGTCGTAGCCCACGTACAGCGGGTGCTTCGGTGTGCCGTCGCGGTTCAGTTCCAGGATGTGCGGTTGCACGCCCGCAGATCGCAAGAGTTCGTGCACGCATTCGCCTCGTGACATGAGCGCACCGTAGGCGCCCCAGGCGCAGATCACGATGCCCGCACCCCCGCATGCCTCTAGGATGGCCGCGTCATTCCCCGGGCCGATCGGGTCGTCATGCCGACGCAAGGCTCGCGGGTCGGTCGATCGCAGCGCGAACAGGTTGATCACTTCGAGGCCTCCGAATCCCATCGCCCTGGCGCGCCGCTCGCAACGTTCGACGGTCGGGTCATTGGCCGTCGCGTCGGCCGTGCTCGGGTTGAGCATGCAGAACACCGCAGGGCGCTCCGAACCCCAGCGACGCCACAGGCGCATGCGGTAGGTTCCGCAGGGCGAGAAGATCGCGCCGGATTGCTCGAATAAGCCGCTCACGGCTCGATCCTCCGAAATTCGACCACCCACACCCAGGGATTGGCGTCCCACGAGCCCGGGCCGTTGATCTGCTCCCAGAGCAGTCGATATCGCTTCTCGGGCGTATCGCATAAATTGCAATCGGTGTCGGGGAGTGCGCCACCGTCTCCAGAAAACGCCGTGTAAAGTCCTGTTCCATTGCAATTCGGGCACTCTGGAAGGTTATCTGTGGTGTCGTCCTCGCTGCGTTGACATCCTTCCGCAATTGCATCCGCCTCGCTGATGTCCTGCAGCCGCTCCACGCGCAGCTCCGTGACCTCCAGCAGGATGCGGGAAGCCCAGCGGGGCATGTGGATGCTGGGGCGCGGGCGCGTCCAGTCGCCAGAACTGGGGTTGCCGTCTGCCCAGTACCAGAGAGGCGGATTGACGGGCCACAAAGATGGCGGCAAATGGTCCACTCGGTGCGGCCCGCTGAAGCTCTCGCGCACCCACAACCTCATCCCCGGCGCATATGGAAAGTTGATCTGCTCCCGATCAACCATCCAGCCGCCTCCCGCGCATTCTTCAATCCGCTGCGCATCGCCGGGCTGCGGCTTCACCACGCGCCGCGTCTGCGTTTTGCGACCTTCGAGGATCGCGCGCACCATCGGCGCGCTGAACAGGATCGGGCGTTCGCTCATGCTGCATTCGCTCCCTGATGGAGGCCCGCGGCGGCGGGTGGCTCTGAGCCCATGGGACCGCCGACCGGGCTGGCATTGGCGGAACAATCGCGGTCGGTAGCGTCGGGGCCGTCGCCCTCTGCCTTCAAAACCTGTTGCGATGTCCGCCCTGGGGTATGCAATCGGGTCCAGGCGAACGCCGGCGGGGCACGCAGCAACCACAGGTGCCGGATGTTGGCGACGTTGACGACATCGAGGTCCGCAGGGAACAGCTCGACCGCCCAGGCGTCGGCATAGCCAGCCTCGCCCTTGAGCCGCTGCAGGTCGTCCCATGTGATGCCGTCGGTCCAGCGGTCGCCCTGCAGGCTGGTGCGAAGAATGGACAGCCTGCAGACGGCAGGGGCTGGCGCCTCGAATTGCTGCACCAGGAAGTCGCGCGAACGCCAGACGGTTGTCGGCGCTCCCCGGCGCCCCGTCAGGTCGATGGGCCACTGGTCACGCGGAACGATTTCAAGGCGCAGCGGGCGCCGCGCGTTCTCACGCTCAAGCTGTCGGCGCTGGGCGCGGGTGGTGATGATGCTCATGCTGCCCTCCGGATCGCGTCGATGAGGTCGGCCGCCTGGGGCGGGCACACGGCATTGCCGAGCAGATGCCAGGCTGTGGCCTCGTTCGCCGGCAGCCGGTAGGTGTCCGGGAAGCCCATCAGCTCGCGTCCCTCGGCTGCCGACACCATCCGCATGCGCTCGCCGTCGATCACGGCCCAGCGGGCGCGCGTTGTCAGCGTGCCGATCGGGCGCTGCAGGCTGCGGCCAGTCTCGCCCGAGCCGGACCCATAGAACGGCGCCAGAAAGCGCGGACCAAAGGCGCGGCGCCCGGCGGCGATGCGTTCCAGCGTGCGCCGGCTTCGGCCCGGCTTGTCCACCGGCGACCAGCGGCCCGCGTCGAAGTCGATCACATCTGCGGCCGCGCGGTGCTCGCGCTGCGGGATCGTCAGCTCAACCGGATGCCGGCTGCGCGTGGCGACGATGAACAGCCTGCGTCGGTGCTGCGGCACGCCAGCGTCTGCCGCATCCAGCACCATGGGCGCCAGCGCGTAGCCGAGAGCGTGCATCGCCGCGCACCACGCCGGGTACAGCGTCCAGTCGGCGAAGGCCGGAACGTTCTCGACGACCACAACGGGCGGCCGGTGCACCTCGGCGCAGGTCACCACAGCCCATGCAGTGGCGCGCAGCGCGTCGTGGTGCGGCCGTTCTTTGCCACGCGCTGGGCTGTGTCCCTGGCAAGCCGGCGACGCCAGCAGCAGGTCATGCCGCGGCGCGTCGCGGAAGTCCGCCTGCTGCAGGTCCTGGCAGGCGTGCGCGGTGTCGGCGTGGTTGGCCGCGTGCCACTGCACGGCGGTCGGCCAGTGGTTCGCCGCCCACAGCACACGCGCGCCGGCCATGACGGCGCCCGTCGAAAAGCCACCCGCACCGGCAAACAGGTCGATGGCGTTCACGCTGCCTCCTGCATCGCCGGCTGCGCAGTGAACGTAAGCCGCTTGTACAGCGCCCGCACGCGCTCCACATCGTCCTTGCAGTAGGCGATGACCTTCTC
>JAJZUN010000446.1 GCA_021848555.1 Pseudomonadota bacterium
AGCATGCGGAGAAGATGCAGAAGGATATCGACGCACTCTCCGAGCAACTGCGCAAGGAAGATCCCACCACGCTGCAAAAGGCCGCAGATACAGTCAAGGGTTGGGGCGCGAAGGTGAAAAAATGGTTTGCCCCCCATCCCGCTCCCGAGCCGGGCCAGGCGACCAATGTGCGGCATGGTGCAGATTGAGCTCTCCAGACCGGCGGCGGAGCGGGACCTGCAGGACTCGCGGCCGCCGTCACCTTGATGGGTGGGCCTGGGTGGCGCGCAATCTACCCGCTACTACCGGATGGGAAAATTCCCTGTGCCGTTAATGGTGGGAAGGGTAGGCGTGGGATGTGCAGACAAGCCCAAGATGATTGAACAAAGCAGTCGGCAAACTTGCCCGCCCACTTGACTGCATTGGCCCAGAACAGAGGAGCGATGTTATGAAAACAGCCACGATTGAAATAAGCGGGTTATTGTCGGCATTGAGCAGTCTTGGGGTAGAGAAGCAGCTTGCCAAATTGCCAGGCATTCATAAGGCTGAAGTCAATTACGTGGCTGGCAGCGCGACAGTGGCCTATGACGAGACGATCATCGATCTCAAAACCATCAAGCACAAGGTGCATGAATGCGGCTATCACTGTGCGGGCGAACAGATGCCGAAGCATGTCTGCGTACCCGAGGATCCGCCGGTCGCAACAGCCGGAATTGCGATTCCGCCCATGGCGCACGCGGGCCATGGGCATGAAGGCCGCACTGCCCATGCCGGGCACGGGATGCATGCAGAACCCGCCGCGCCGACGGGCAAACCGGAGGCGATGGCGCATGAGATGGGGCACGGTGCGGGCATGGACATGCATGCCATGGCGCGCGACATGCGCAACCGTTTCTGGGTCGCGCTTGCGTTCACCGTGCCGGTCTTCGTCTACTCGCCGATGGGCGGCATGTTCGCGCCGCCAGCGCCGCCCTTCAGCCTTCCGCTCAACTTCTGGCTGTTCCTGCTGGCGAGCGCCGCGGTGCTCTACCCGGTCTGGCCGTTCGCCGTTGCGGCGTGGCGCGCACTCAGGAACGGCGTGCTCAATATGGCGGTGCTGGTGATGCTGTCGGTCGGCACGGGCTACGTTTTCAGCGTGGGCGCGACCTTCTTCTTCGAGGGCGTGCAGTTCTACGAGGCGGTGGCGGTGCTACTGGTGTTCATCCTGCTCGGCCACTGGCTGGAGATGCGCGCCCGCGCCGGCGCATCAGAGGCCATCCGCGCCCTGCTCGATCTCGCCCCGCCCATGGCCACGGTGATTCGCGACGGGCGCGAGGTCGAACTGCCGACCGCCGAGGTGGTGATGGGCGATACAGTTGTCATCCGCCCCGGCAACAAAATCCCGGTGGACGGCGAGGTGCTGGAAGGCGGATCGCAGGTGGACGAGTCCATGCTCACCGGCGAGTCCATGCCGGTCGGCAAGAAACCCGGAGATACCGTGATCGGGGCCACGATCAACAAGAGCGGGACGTTCCGCTATCGCGCCACCAAAGTCGGCGCCGACACCGCGCTCGCGCAGATCGTCAAGCTGGTGCAGGAGGCGCAGAACTCCAAGGCGCCGGCGCAACTGCTCGCCGACCGCGCTTCGCAGTGGCTGGTGCTGATCGCCGTGGTGATCGGCTTGGTCACTTTTGCGGGGTGGTTTTGGTGGTTGGGCCAGCCGTTGCTGTTCGCCCTCACGCTTACCATTACGGTGTTCGTGATCGCCTGCCCGGACGCACTGGGGCTCGCCACGCCGATGGCAGTTATGGTCGGCACCGGCCTCGGTGCCATGAACGGCATCCTGTTCAAGAACGCCGCCGCGCTTGAGGAAGCGACCCGGCTGGACGTTGTCATCTTCGACAAGACCGGCACGCTCACCTTGGGCCAGCCCGATGTGGTGGACGTGGTCGCGGCGACCGGCGCGACGCAGGATGCGGTACTCGCGCTCGCGGCCGCTGTCGAACAGGGATCGGATCATCCGCTTGCGCAGGCAATTCTGCGGCGAGCAAAGGAATTGCCGGTAGAGAAAGTCACCGGCTTTGCCGTGATCGAGGGCAAAGGGGCGCGCGCCGAGCTTGCGGGCAGCACGCTGTTGCTCGGCAACCTCCGGCTGATGGAGGAACAGCAGATCGATCGCGCGGGTCTCGCCGATCAGGCAGCCGCGCTGCAGGGCGCGGGGCGCACCGTGGTGCATGTCGCGCACGGCGAAAAACTCATGGGGCTCATCGCCATCGCCGATGCACTTCGCCCGACCTCGGCCGCGACCGTCAGGGCGCTCAGGGCGCGCGGCGTGCAGGTAGCAATGCTCACAGGCGACAACCGCGGCACCGCGGAACGCATCGCAGGCGAGCTCGGCATCGACATCGTGCTGGCCGATGTGCTGCCGGGCGACAAGGCAGCTAAGGTGAAGGAACTGCAGGCCGGTGGCAGGAAAGTCGGGATGGTCGGCGACGGTATCAACGATGCGCCAGCACTAACCCAGGCGGACGTGGGCTTTGCCATCGGCGCCGGCACCGATGTCGCCATGGAGAGCGCCGATGTGGTGCTGATGAAGAGCGACCCGTTCGATGTGGTCGGCGCGATCGTGTTGTCGCGCGCAACGTTGCGCAAGATGCACCAGAATCTTTGGTGGGCGGTGGCCTACAACGTGGTCGCGTTCCCGGTGGCCGCCGGCGTGCTCTATCCGTTCGTCATCAGCCCCGAGGTCGCGGCCCTTGCGATGTCCGGCAGCTCGGCGCTGGTGGCAGTGAACGCGCTGTTGCTCAAGCGCACCCGCCTCGAAGGCATTCATGCGCGCGGACCAGCGGCGGGCGGGGCCGTTGGCACATGAACGCCCCGGGATCATCTGAAGCAAATTCCAGCGCGAGCCTGGTGCTGCCGGTGAGCGGGAGCAGATCATGTCCATACTGACCATCAATACCGGCAGTTCTTCCGTGCGCCTCGCAGTATTCGTGCCGGCTGGCAAATCGCTGGCGCTGCAGGCGAGCGGACATTTTTCCGGTACCCGGAGCGATCCGGCGGAGATTCTGCGCACTTTCCTCAAGGAACACGGCATCGGGAAGGTGGCGGCGGTGGCGCACCGCATCGTGCACGGCGGATCGCGCCTTACCGCGCCTTGCCGGTTGGACGGCGAGGTGGAGGCCGAGATTCGCCGGCTCGCGCCGCTTGCGCCGTTGCATAACCCGTTGGCGCTCCGCTGGGTCGCGGCCGGCCGCGCCGTGTTCGGCGAGGAGATCGGGCAGGTCGCGGTGTTCGATACCGCGTTCTACGCGAAACTCCCGGAGGCCGCCGCCACCTACGCGTTGCCGCAGGCGATCTGCCGCAAATACGACATTCGCCGCTACGGTTTTCACGGTATCGCACACCAGGCGATGTGGCGGCGCTGGCGGGAACTGCGGCCGGGGATCGGGGATGGCGGGCGCGTGATCTCGCTGCAGCTCGGCGCCGGCTGTTCCATTACCGCCATCCGCGATGGACAGGCCGTGGATACGTCCATGGGCTTCTCGCCGCTCGAAGGCTTGGTGATGGCCACCCGCAGCGGCGATGTCGATCCCGGTGTGCTGCTTTACCTGTTGCGCGAAGGCAGGATGGCTGCGGACGAACTGGACCGCTTGTTGAATCAGGAATCCGGACTGCGCGGCGTGGCCGGCGAAAGCGACATGCGCCGGCTGCTGGACTCGGCCGAAACGGCGGCGCAGCTCGCGGTGGAAATCTACTGCTGCCGCGCGCGCAAATATGTCGGCGCTTATCTCGCAGTGCTGGGCGGTGT
>JAJZUN010000447.1 GCA_021848555.1 Pseudomonadota bacterium
ATGGACCTTGCCGGGGACGCGACCAGCGCGACGATTGCCGTTCCGCAGGTAGCCGGCGCGACGAACGCAGGCGTGACCATCGACTACGTCGACGACGCATTCCGTCAGTATTGGGCTTCGTTCTAATCGCGGCCTGTCTTACCGGAACCGCTGCCGCATCGTTCGGCAGCGGTTTTTTTTCGCCTGTCGCCAACAGCGTCGTCAACGTTCAGAAACCGGATTACGCCGGCATCTTCACCGCGCGAAGCGACTTCATACCCGTTTCCCGGCGCGCCGGGGATCGACCGCGCGCCAGGGCCGGACTCGGTGCCCTTCCGTGCCGCTGCGCCGCCACCTACAGCCTGTCTGTCGGCCCGGCAAACTGCGCCATCACCGGGGGCGGCGGCGGCATCAACGACGCCAACAGCGGCAACGTAAGCGCCTATCCAATCATAAATGTATCCTGCCCCTGACCTCGAGTCCGGACAGCGAACGGGGCAGGCGCTAACGCCCCGTTCGATCTTGTCAGGAGGTCATTTCGGCAATATCGAAATGACCCCTGATGTCGCACCGGGCCGGCGGTGCATCATGCCAATGGAATGGGCGAGCGTGCCGCGGTGTCGGCAATGCTCGATCTCGTGCCGGACAGTGGGCCCACAACCCCTTAGTACCCGTCATAAATTTTTTGACCCGCCCTTGCGCCGGGTTCGCTTTTCCTCATCACGCTGGCGATAGAGCCGTCGCGCTGTTATATTTGCCCACGGTGATCGGCGTGGCCGGACGGGTGAAGGCGCTCGTGTTTGCGCTGCATTGGCCACACCCTCGGTCTGTTCCAAGGCGGCAATGAACAATGAAAATCCTGATCGTCGAAGATGAGCCGAAGACGGCCGCCTTCCTCACACGGGGGTTCAATGAGGAGGGTTTTGTGGTGGACGTTGCCAGGGACGGAGTCGACGGGCTTCATCTGGCCACGACGGGCGACTATGCGGTGGTCGTGCTCGACATCATGCTGCCGAAACACGACGGCTGGCGGGTGCTTCAGGAAATCCGGGAACATCGGCGGGATCAGCCCGTCGTCCTGCTCACTGCGCTGGATGCCGTCTCCCACCGCGTGCAGGGTTTGAATGCGGGCGCCGACGACTATCTGGTCAAGCCTTTCGCTTTCTCGGAACTGCTGGCGCGGGTGCGCAACATTCTGCGCCGGGCACCGGCGCGGCAGACCGATACGCTCCGCGTCGCCGATCTCGAAATGGATTTGTCGCGGCACAAGGCATCGAGGGCCGGCAAACCGATAGACCTCGCGCCGCAGGAATACCGGCTGGTGGAATACCTTCTGCGCCATCCGGGCGAGGTGTTGACCCGCACGCGCATCGCCGAACAGGTATGGGACATGAATTTCGACGGCGACAGCAACGTAGTCGATGTCGCCATCCGCAGGCTGCGAAGAAAAGTGGATGATCCGTATCCACGCAAGTTGATTCACACCCTGCGCGGGGTAGGCTATGTTCTGGAAGAGCGGGACTGAGACTCCAACCGAAACCACCGGTTCGATTGCTGCGCGCCTCACAATTTGGTACGCGCTGCTCAGCGTCGCACTGATCGCCTCCGCCGGCGGCGTGCTGTATTGGGTGCTCGCGGACCGCCTGCGCCAGGAGGATGATCGGTTCCTTGCGAGCAAGATCGCCGAGGTGCGTGCCGTGCTGCTGCTTCATCCGAGCGACTACACGGCCTTGCGCGAAGAAGTCCAGCACGAGGCGGAAACGCTTCCCGGCATCTATATCCGGGTACTGAATGCGCGCGAAGACATCGTTGCAGACAGCCCCGCATCCAATCCCGTTTTCGGCAGCCGCGGGCCTTTCGCAGCCTCACCGCTTCCAACGGACGAACGCGGGCGGGACTGGATCTCCGGCGATGGAAAGAAGTACCGCGTCATGTCCAGCCGGTTCGAGGCCGGTTCGCGCTTCACGGTGCATGCGGCGATGAGTCTGCTGAAAGAGGAACACTTTCTGGGCAGCTACGGGCGGACCTTGATACTGGCCGTCACCGTCGCCTTGGCGATCGCCATTGCCGGAGGCTACCTGATTGCCCGTCGCGGAATGCGGCCCGCTTCCCGGCTGGCCGCCATCGTCGATGAGCTGGGCGCGGGGCAACTGCATCGCCGCGTCAGCGACGAGACCTGGCCCGCGGAACTGAGGCCGCTCGCGACCAATTTCGACAGCCTCCTGTCGCGCCTGGAGGACTCGTTCGCCCGCATCTCGCACTTCTCGGCCGACATCGCCCACGAGCTGCGCACTCCGCTGCACATCCTGCGGGGCGAAGCGGAAATCGCGCTGTCCAGGGGCCGCTCGGAGGAGGATTACCGGGCGTGCATCGAGTCGGCGGTGGAAGAGTACGAGCGCCTGTCCCGCATGGTGAATGCGCTGCTGTTCCTGGCCCGCGCCGAGCAGCCGGACACGCAGCTCGAGCGGCGCTCGCTGGACCTGGGGCAGGAGAGCGCCGCCGTGTGCGCGTTTTACCAGTCGATGGCCGACGAGCAAGGCGTCACCCTGGTTGCCGGCGGCAGCGGCAACGTGGTTGCGGATTCCGGCCTGTTGCGGCGCGCGCTGGGCAATCTGGTCGCGAACGCGCTGCACCATACCCCAAGCGGCGGACGCGTCGCCGTCGAGGTGAAGCCGGCGCCGGATCGAGGGGTCGAGATCGTCGTGAGCGATAGCGGGCGCGGGATAGCCGCCGAAGACCTGCCGCATGTATTCGAGCGTTTTTACCGCGCCGACGAGGTCCGGCCGCGGCAGGGACAGGGCGCCGGCCTCGGCCTCGCCATCGTCCGGTCGATCGTGCAGTTGCATGGCGGTACGGTCTCGATTTGGAGCGAACCCGGTCGTGGCACGGCCGTCACGCTGACCTTTCCCGCCCCGGCCAAGCGCGCCTGATCCGGCGCGAGTGCTCGGCGTCACCGCGTCTTGCGGATTCGAATCCCGCGCCGGCGAAGATGACCAAACGGTCAGATTGTCGTCATCGTCCGGTTCGCCTGTCCTTCTTATCATCCTCCGCCCGAACACAGCTTGCGCAGCGGAAGCACGGAAAATGATGAAACGCCTGTCGATTGCCTGCATCGTGCTGCTGCTCGCCGCTTGCGCGAGCTACCAGGCAATGCCGATCTCCGCGACGCAAAATCTGTCCTCGTTCGAGTCGCGTACGCTGAACGACCCCGCGTTCGAGAATTATCTCGAGGCGCATCTGCCGCGCCCGGTCGGACCGTGGCCCCCCAAAGCGTGGGACCTGCAGATGCTCACGCTGGCGGCGTTTTACTACCACCCCGATCTCGACGTCGCCCGCGCGCGACGCGACGTGGCGAATGCGAAGACCGTGACCGCGGGAGCGATCCCCAACCCGGCCATCGGCTTCACACCCCAGTACGACTCGCCTGCGGGCGGGCTGTCCCCGTGGACGCTGGGCTTCGTTCTGGACCTTCCGATCGAGACGGCGGGCAAGCGCGCTTACCGCGTCAGCGGCGCCGGGCACTTGTCCGAGGCCGCGCGTCTCGAGGTCGCCAGCGCCGCGTGGCGGGTGCGCAGCGCCTTGCGCACCGCGTTCGTCGATCTGTATGCCGCGCGGGAACGGGAAAAACTGCTCGCGAACCAGTACGACATCCAGATGCGCACCGTAAAGGTGCTGGAAATTCGATTGAGCGCCGGCGAGGCGTCGCAGCCCGACGTGACACTGGCCCGCCTCGCGCTCGACCGGACCCGGCTCGCCGCGGAAGACGCCGCCCGTCGCCGCGCCGAGGC
>JAJZUN010000448.1 GCA_021848555.1 Pseudomonadota bacterium
CTCGAGCTCTGCCTGCGCCGCCACGCCGCGGGCGGGGCGCGGCAGCACGACCCGCTCAACATGGCGCTGCACACGCTGGGACGCATGGCAGCCGGCGGCATCTACGATCAGTTGGGAGGCGGCTTCTGCCGCTATAGCGTGGATGCGCACTGGCTGATTCCGCACTTCGAGAAAATGCTGTATGACAACGGGTCCTTGCTGGCGCGCTACAGCGACGCCTGGGCGCTGACGCGCGATCCGCGGTTCGCCGAAGTGGCGGAGGAGACCGCCGCCTGGACCATGCGCGAAATGCAGTCTCCCGCAGGCGGCTATTACTCCAGCCTCGACGCTGATTCGGAGCATGAGGAAGGCAAGTTCTACGTCTGGACGCCGCAACAGGCGCGCGCCCTGTTGAGCGATGCCGAATACGCCGTGTGCGCGCCTTTCTACGGACTGGATCAGGCGGCGAATTTCGAGGGTGGGCAATGGCATTTGCATGCGGCACGCGACCTCGACGCGGTCGCCGCCGCCCTGGGCAGGCCGGTGCAGGAATGCAGCGCCCTCCTGGCCAGCGCGCGCGCCAAGCTGCTGGCGGCGCGCGATGAGCGCATCCGGCCCGGGCGCGACGAGAAGATTCTGACCAGCTGGAACGCGCTGATGATAGCGGGCATGGCGCGCGCTGCGCGGGTGTTCGGGCGCCCCGAGTGGCTGGCCTCGGCGCGCGCCGCCCTGGAGTTCATTCGCGGCATGCTGTGGCAGGAAGAAACCGGTGCGCAGCGCGCGCGCCTGCTTGCCACTTGCAAGGACGGCCGCGCGCATCTGAACGCCTATCTGGACGATTACGCCTATTTGCTCGCCGCCTTGATCGAACTCATGCAGACCGATTTTCGCCGCAGCGACCTGGAGTTCGCCCGGAAGGTGGCCGCGGCCCTGTTGGAGCAGTTTTATGACCCTGAGCCGGGGGGGTTCTTTTTTACCAGCTACGATCACGAGAAGTTGATCTATCGGCCCAAACCGGGTTACGACAGCGCCACGCCCTCGGGCAACGGGGTAGCGGCATTTGCCCTGCAGCGGCTGGGGTATATCAGCGGGGAGCCGCGTTACCTGGCCGCCGCCGAGCGCACGCTGCAGTTGTTCTCTCCCGAACTAATGCCACATCCCCATGGCTATGCCAGTCTGCTGATGGCGCTGGAGGAGGCGATAGCGCCGCCCAGGGTGGTCGTGCTGCGCGGGCCCGAGGTGCAAATGCGCGAATGGCGGCGGGTCCTGGATCCGGCGTATCTGCCGGCCACGCTGATCCTCGCGCTGGCACCCGAAATCGAGGGCCTGCCTTCGCCGCTGGCCAAACCCGCCGTGCCGGGGCGTGTCAACGCCTGGGTATGCCAGGGCGTTACCTGCCTTGCACCCGTGGACACGCTGGAACACCTGTTGGGTGTACTCAAGTCAGACAATTTCCGGTAGCATGCCGCAGCTTGGCATACCGACACTTTCCCAAGGAGCCTCAGTGAAAAAATTAGCTACCTCTGCCTGTATTCTGGTTTCGGTCGCGCTGCTTGCCGGCGCCGGCAACGCCCTCGCTTCGGAAGCTCTGGCAAAGAAATATAATTGCCTCGCCTGCCATGCCGTGGACAAGAAACTGGTCGGCCCGGGCTATACGGACGTCGCCGCCAAGTACAAGGGCGACGCGGGTGCCGAGGCCAAGCTGGTCGCCAAAGTAAAAAACGGCGGCACTGGCGCCTGGGGCCAGATTCCGATGCCGCCCAATGCGAGCGTACCTGACGCCGATGTCAAGGCTCTGGTGAAGTGGGTGCTGTCGCTTAAGAAGTAGTGCCGCTGTCCGGTTAAACTTGGGGGCGGCCAAGAGGCGGTTCTGCTGCGCCTGGCGCAGCGGGGAATTGGCCGCGCAATGTTAGACTGTTTCGACTTTTTCACGGAGATGACCATGCAACGCACGCGGTTTAGCCTCGCCATATTCGCCGCAGTCGCGGCGCTCACTTTCGCCGGTTGCGGCGAAGAGAAAAAACCGGAACCTGCAGTCGCGGCCCCGCCGCCCCCGCCGCCGCCCATGGCGGTGAAACTAGGCCATGTCGGCCCGCTCACCGGCGGGATCGCGCATTTGGGCAAGGACAACGAAAACGGCGCGCGTCTGGCGGTGGACGAAGCCAATGCCCAGGGACTGAAGCTGGGCGGCAAGGCGGTCAAACTGGAATTGATCACCGAGGACGACCAAGCCGATCCCAAGGTTGGCACCACGGTGGCGCAGAAGCTGGTGGACGCCAAGGTTGCCGGGGTCGTCGGCCACCTGAACTCCGGCGTGACCATCCCGGCCTCGGCGATTTACAACCAAGCGGGCATACCGATGATCAGCGGTTCGGCCACCAATCCCCAGCTGACCGAGCAGGGCTTCAAGAACGTGTTCCGCGTGGTAGGGCGCGATGACCAGCAGGGGCCGGCGATCGCGAGTTATCTGGCAGGCGAAGTCAAGCCCAAGACCGTGGCGGTGATCGACGACGCGACCGCCTATGGCGAGGGCTTGGCTAACGAGGTCGAGAAGACCCTGAAAGCCGCCGGCGTAAAAGTGCTGCCGCGCGAAAAAGGAACCGACAAGACTGCCGATTTCAAGGCGATCCTGACCAAGATCAAAGGCAAGAAACCGGATGCGGTGTTCTACGGCGGCATGGATGCGACCGGCGGCCCGCTGATGAAACAAGGGCGCGAACTCGGCATCAAGGCGGTGTTCGCGTTTGGCGACGGCGCTTGCACCGACAAGATGAAAGAGCTGGCCGGCGATGCCTCGGAGGGCTTGCTGTGCTCGCAGGCCGGCCTCCCGGTCCAGGCCGCGAACAAGAAGTTCCTCGACGCCTACAAGGCCAAGTTCAAGATCGATCCGATCCTGTACGCGCCGTTCACCTACGATGCGGCCAACCTGCTGATCGCGGCGATGAAAAAAGCCGACTCACCCGATCCGGCGAAGTACCTGCCCGAACTGGCGAAAATCAGCTATGACGGCGCGAGCGGCAAGATCGAGTTCGACGAAAAAGGCGACCGCAAGGACGCCGAGATGACGATCTTTACCATGAAAGGCGGAAAGATCGAGCCGATTGCGGTCATCAAGAGCGGCAAGACCACCAAGTTCGAGGATTTCATCAAAGCGGCCGAAGCTGCGGCGCCCGCTGCACCCGCAGCACCCGCCGCTGAAGCGGCGAAGCCGGCCGAGGCGCCCAAAGCCGCGGCGGAACCGGCGAAACCGGCGGAAGCGGTGAAGAAATAGGCAGCGAGCGGTCTCACTCACGCATCCTGCAGCAAAAACGGCGCCCCAGGGCGCCGTTTTCAATGGGGCCGCCCCCGCCTGGCCCTAGCGCGGGCTGTACCAGGCTCGTGCCTGGCGCTGCGCGGCGTGCCGAGGCATAGGGGCACTCGCTTCGCCTCCCAGCCGCGTGCTCAAGCAGAATCGCTTTGCGTTCCTTGCGCCTTTGCGATTAAATCCGGTCAGGCATGGACATCTTTCTACAGCAGATCATCAATGGCCTCACCCTAGGCAGCGTCTACGCCATCGTGGCTCTGGGCTACACCATGGTGTACGGCATCATCCAACTGATCAATTTTGCCCACGGCGAATTGGTGATGATAGGCGCCATGGTCGCTTTCTCCGTCATCGGCGCGCTCGCAGGCACCGACCTGCCGCCGCTGCTCGTGGTTCTCACGGGAATACTCGCCGCGGTACCCGTTTGCATGCTGGTGGGTTTTGCGATGGAGCGCATTGCCTATCGCCCGCTGCGTTCGGCGCC
>JAJZUN010000449.1 GCA_021848555.1 Pseudomonadota bacterium
CATTGCTGTTGCTGTTGCTGTTCATAGCTGTTCTCCGGTCCGCGGGATGCGGCCCTCACTCGTAGGGGGGCAGCAGCCTCAGACCAGCCACACCAGTCCGCACACCAACCCCGCAACCCCGACCGCACCCGCAGCCCAGAACATCAGATCCCTGTGCTCGCGCGGCCAGACGTTGCCCGCCCGCGCGACCAGAATCGCGACGCCCGCGGCAAGGCAGGCCGAAGCCATGGCCGGCGGATCGATCGCCGGCAAAACGATCGTGTGCAGCATCGCGTACATCGGGATCGCAAGCGCAGCGACGATCGACCAAAGCCGGCGCGAGTCCATGCCGCTGCCGTGCCTTGTCGCCGCCAGGCCGGCCGCAGCGGCGACCGCGGCGGCAAGGGCTATCCGGGTCGGGCGATCCGAAACCCCGGCGTACATGAGCGCCAGCGAGGTCAGGGGCCATGCGAGCAGAACGAGATCGAGGGTCAGGACTGCACGCAAGCCGGTGCCGGCACCGTTTTTCATGGAGCCGATGAGTTCGACGGCGGCAATGACGATCGCAAGCGTGACCGCGGCAGGCGTGGGCAGGACCTGCATGAAAAGCCAGGCGGCGACAAGGCCGACGAGCAAGGCGAGAACGATGTTCAAGATTTTCATGGATCACTCCCGGTCGGGTTCGTTGTTGTTGGATCGACCGCCCAACAAGTCGGAGAAATCGTCGATGTCGATGCCGGGCACGGGCGTGACCGGATCGATCGCCGGCGGATCCTGTTCGGGCTGCGGCACGTCAAGCGCAGGCGTATCCTGCGCAGGCACCTGCGGCGCCGGCGACTGATTGGATTGGTAGTGCTCGCCCCAGCGCCACGCTTCGCACGGGATGAATGCCGGCGCGATGTCGGGACGGCGCGGGCCGAATTCCTGCATCAGGCGGCCGAGCGTCGAGCCGCTTTGCATAATGATCTCGGCTCCGAGCGGATCGAACGGACTCCACCAACGACGCTCGCGGCGGATCTTCAGGCTCGTAAAGTCGGATGCAAGCAACGCCGGCAAAGTTTGCGCGACGGCGACCTTGCCCTGCACCGCGCCGCCGGTCGCGGTGTTGGTGATCTGCAAGACTTTCCGCTCGCCGGCACGGTCGCAAATCGAGCGCGCATTGTCGGGTGAAGTCTGCGCATAGATACGTGTGCCAGCCAAGGCGAGCGACGGCGCGGCTTTGTCGCGTCCGAGCGCTTCGATGAACTGGCTTTCGTCTTGCGTCGCGGTGATCAAGCGCATGCCGCGACTACGACCAACGGCCGCGAGGCTTTTCAATCGCGTCAAGCCTTCCGCGCCAAGCTGGTGCGCTTCATCGACGATGTACCAGAGGCAGTCAGGTGCGTCCGCGGATTGCTCGGGCAGGCTTGAGTTGACGGTGCTTGCGATCACTGCCGACATCGCCCCGAAGATCGCGTTCGACGCAGTCATGTAGTTTTCGTCGTAGTTGAAAATGACTGTATCAATATCGGTGTGCGCCTCGCGCGTCAGCCAGCGCCGAAACGAGAAACGCAGCGCGTCCGGCCGCGCCGAATCGACCGCGGCGAGCATCGTGATCAGGTCGATGCCCTCGGGAATTGTGTTCGTGATTGCGATTTCATCTTTGGTCAGCTTGCCGGTCGTGAACGCGTTTGGGATCAGCGTACGGATCACGCTGTCACCCAGCGCGGCGCGCTTGATCATGTCCACGTCGCTGAGCGATTTGATCTGAGCGGCGACGGTTGCCCACGACCAGCCTGCGGCTTTCTTCGCGCTTCGTGCGTCGAGCATGTCCGCCTTGATCAAGCCGGCGACAATCCGCGCCGCGCCGCCCGTCCATCGCTTGTATTCGGGCTTGGCGGCCACCTGATACAGCACCTGGCAAAACTCTTCGGCGCGCTTGGGCTCGTCGAAATCCGCAGCGGCATCCCAAATGCACGCGCGGTCGTCCCATGGCCCCATCAGCACCGTGGTCTCGGGGTTGTATCGGGTGCGCACGAAATCCTTTTTCGGGTCGAAGATCAAGCGCCGCTCTCCGCGCTGCTCGATCTGATCGAGAACGGAATCGATCACGACCGTTTTGCCGCCACCCTGCAAACCGATCATCAGCATGTGCCGCGTCTCAGCGGAACGCGACAGTTCAACGCCGCCGATGACGATGCCGTGTACCTGACCGGCGCGCTGGGCGCTGGACATATCTGCGCGCTGGATCTTTTCCAACGCGCGACCGGCCCGGTCGAACTCGGGGATGTAGAGCACGCCGTCGATGTGCTCCTCGCTGCGTTGCTGCGAAGCCATGACCGCACCCGCACCTGCACCCACGATGCCGAATGCGGCGATGAGCGCATGCGCGAGATGCTGGAACAGCGTTTCGCCCGCCGCTGTCTGCATCAGCAGTGCATGCCAGCCGGTCAGCACCGGCCCGGCCAGCAACAGCAACGGCAAACCGATGGCGTAGCCAGCCAGCGATCCGCAAAGCGCGCCGATCAGAAGCTCCTCGAACCGCACGCGGATGTTCATGTCACGCCACTCCCGCGACGCGCACGTCTTCGCCATCGATCGAGATTGCGACTGCGCGATAGCCCGCGTCGCGAGCTTCCAGCAGGCCATCGACCACAGCCGCCTCAACGAGCCGAACGACCTCGCGGACGCCGTATCCGGCCAGCGCCTCGCGCTTCTGGATCAGATCGACCAGCAGGCCCGCATCGACGCTCTGGATCTCGAGGCCAACGTCCTGCGCGAACTTCTGCAGGAACAGGCCGACGATCTCAGACGCCGCGTTGCGGCTCAGTTCGCCGAACGGCAGCACGCTGTCTACCCTCGCCAGCACCTCGGGCTTGAATCCGGCGGTGCGCAAGGCGTCCTTGACGCGGCCTGCGCGCTCGGGCGACTCATCCGGCGCAGCCTTGATGATCGCGGCGATGTCGCTGGCAGCGGCATTCGAGGTCATCACGACGACAAAGCCGCTCGCGCTGTAGGTGGTATTCGTCGACTGCTCGGTGAGACGCGCTTCGTCGAGCAGGGCCATCAACGTAGTCAACACGTCAGGATGTGCCTTTTCGATCTCGTCCAGCAGCAGGACGCCCGTGCGCATCTGTCCGATCTGGCGGCACAGCCAGCCGCCTTCCGCGCTGCCGACATACCCCGGCGGCGAACCGATGAGGCGTTGCGTGCTCTGCGGCTGCGAAAGCTCTGCACAGTCCACGCGGATCAGTCGGCCCGCGAACATTGCATCAGCAAGCGCCTTGGCGAGTTCCGTCTTGCCTGCACCCGTGGCGCCGACATAAAGCAGTGTCGCGACCGGCTTGCCGGGCCTGCGCAACCGCGCACGGCGGAAGATCAGGCTCACGCTCTGGTCGACAGCGGCGTCCTGACCGATCACGCGGCCCTTGATCTCATGCGTGACGGCAGCAGGGTCGAGACCGGAGAGATCGGCGGTGCCGCCGGACGCGGCGGCGGGTGCGCCGGACAAGAACTGCGCCAGCGCATCGCGCTGGCCGGCAGGAACGAGAGACATGATCGGCTTCATGATTTTTTCCTCGATAATTTCGAGCGTGAGATACAGGCCGCCCAGCGCGAGCGCGGCGAGGACGATTGCGACCAGCAACGCGTGGCTGTAAGCGGCGGTCAGCGCCGAGATCGCAAGTACGCTGGTGATGCCGCCGATCAGCGTCAGGCCGACGCCACGGCTGCGGATGAAGTGACGCAGGGGCAAACTCGGCTTGTGCCGGCGGGCGAGATACACGGCACCGGCGGCACCGGGCGAGAT
>JAJZUN010000450.1 GCA_021848555.1 Pseudomonadota bacterium
GTGCGCGCCGGGCCATCGTGCATGTCTACAATGCCACCTCGCAGCCATTCCGCGACATCGTGTTCGGCATGACCCGTGCGCAGGTGATGGACATGGCAGTGTCTGCGGTCCGTCTCATCCGCGAGCTGGCGGATGCGCAGCCGGAAACCGCGTGGGTGCTGGAATACAGCCCGGAAACTTTCAGCGGTACCGAGCTGGATTTCGCCAAGGAGATCTGCGACGCGGTCACTGCCGCATGGGGCGCGACGCCGGACGACAAGGTCATACTCAATCTTCCCGGCACGGTGGAAATGGCCACGCCCAACATCTACGCCGACCAGATCGAATGGATGCACCGCCACCTTGCCCGACGCGACGGCGTCATCCTCAGCGTGCACCCGCACAACGACCGCGGTACCGCCGTCGCTGCCGCCGAACTCGCCATGCTCGCCGGTGCCGAGCGCGTCGAAGGCTGTTTGTTCGGCAATGGCGAGCGCACCGGCAACGTGGACGTCGTCACCCTCGCGCTCAACCTATATACCCAGGGCATCGCGCCGGGGCTGGACTTCTCCGACATCAATGCCGTGGCGCGCACGGCCGAGGCCTGCACCCAGTTGCTCGTCCACCCGCGCCATCCCTATGTCGGCGACCTCGTCTTTACCGCTTTCTCGGGTTCGCACCAGGACGCGATAAAGAAGGGCTTCGCCGCGCAGCAGCAGGATGCGCCGTGGGACGTGCCCTATCTGCCCATCGATCCGGCCGACCTCGGCCGCGGCTACGACTCGGTGATCCGGGTCAACAGCCAGTCGGGCAAGGGAGGGGTCGCCTACCTGTTGGAAACCGTATATGGCATCGTCATGCCGCGCCGTCTGCAGATCGAATTTTCGTCCGTCGTGCAGAATCATGCCGATCGCCACGGGGGTGAGATGAGCGCGGCGGATCTATGGGCGCTGTTTGCGCAAACTTATCTTCAAGCGGGGGGGCGTGTGGGCTATCTCGGACATCACTTGTACGAGTGTGCAGCGGGTCAGGGCGTCCGCTTGACGGTGGAAGTGGATGGCATCACCCACGTCGTCACCGGGGAGGGCAACGGCCCCATCGACGCCGCTATACACGCCTTGCGCAGTATCGGCATCGAGCTTCAGGTACGCGCCTATGAGGAGCGGTCCATGGGCGGCAGCGCGGACGGCGGGGATGCGCTGGCCTGCGCCTTTGTCGAGGCGGCCCGTGCCGGCGGCGGACGGGAGTGTTTCGGCGTAGGCATCGATGCCAATATCGTCACCGCCTCGATCAAGGCCTTGACCAACGCCGCGTCGCGCGTGAAGGAACGAGCCCAAACAGCGTTAGCCGGCGAGGCTGCGTAATTCAAGGCGCTGCTTGGAATTTTTGCGGGCGTGTAGAGAGATATCCAGAAATCCGTCGCAAGGCACGGCCATTGAATTCGGTGTATCAGGCCGTGTAACATCCCTTGACAGTTTTCGCCCGAAGAGATGTTTACCAAGCAGAACGTGCACTTGGAAAGCGCTCCAGGGCGGTGGGTGGCTGATGAGAGCCCCTCGGACGATCCTTACCCCATAGTACTCATAAGGATTTGGGGCGATTGCAAGATTCTGTCCGATCTCGCCTGGCGTGGCCGCGTGTTGCCGTATGTGCGCGGCAAATTGCATAACGCGCCAAGATCGGATTGGCGCAGATCAAAGATGCAAAATCCCATCGATGCACGTCACACATGACCCACCTAGGGTGACCTTTCCTGCCACATCGACAGTGACCGCAATGCGTCCGTCACGCCCGACGCATTGGCCCTGCGTGGCTGTGTAGCTTGTCCCCTTGGTGGGCAGCAACCCACGTTCACGCCGGAATACCGCCACGCTCCCATTGCCGCTGCCACAGACAGGGTCTTCGTCCACGCCGCAAGATGGAGCAAAAGAACGCACCTCGATCGCCGCATCCCCTTCTTGATATACGGCAAACAATGACAACCCGGTCACGCCCAGGCGGCGCTCGAACGCAGCGCTCCGTGCCAAATCTGGCTTAAGGCCCAGCAGGCCGGTGACGTTCGGCAGTTGTGCCACGACCCAAATCGGCCCTACGTTCACGCAAGCCGGAGGCACTTCGCGCATGATCGGTTGGCCGAGGATCGCCTCTAGCGCATCTATGTCGTTGGGCTGCAATGGTGTGACCGTTGCGCGCGGCAGTCCGAATGTCAGTTGCCGGCGAGCTCCTTCGTCTTGTACCGAAAGTTCGATCAAACCCACGCCGCATTCTTGGATCAGCTTCCCGTTGCGGGGTGCAACACGACCCGCTTCCAGCGCCGCATGTGCACTACCCAGGGTCGGATGCCCCGCGAAGGGCAGTTCGCTGCGAGGCGTGAAGATACGCAGACGATAGTCCACACCCGGCGTCGCCGGCGGCAGAAGGAAAGTCGTCTCCGATAGGTTGGTCCAGCGAGCAATTGCCTGCATCGCGTCGTCGCCCAGGCCCTCCGCATCGAGGACAACCGCAACTGGATTGCCCAGCAGGGGCCGCTTGGTAAATACATCGACCACCTTGTAGCCGCGCATCCTCAAAGTATTCCCCGTTCAAATTTCGAGACTGACATGGAACGTGAATGGCGTTGTCCCGTTATGACATCAATCGCGCAAATGCATTCAGCATTTCGAGCATTTCTGCCGGATATTGTTTAGAGATCTGGCTTTGCAATACGCCTAAATCCCTTCTCGCGACATTCAGCTTGTCTCTCCCAAGATCAGTAAGTCGCACATGAAAAGACCGACGGTCCGAAGGATTGTCAACGACAGCCACGATATCAGCATTAATCAGTTCGGCGATCATCGCACTGGCGCTGGCACGTGTGACGTGCAGTTTTTTGCTCATCTCCGTAACGGTGCTTTGACCCGTCAGGGAAAGAGCCTCCAGCAGCCGGTACTGCCATATGCGCAGACCCGAGTACATCAAGGAAACCGTGACGTTTCTTTCAAGCATCTGAGCGGCGTGCAGCAATGCAATGACGTCCAGTTGTTCCATGCCTTGCCATTTTCTCCTTGTTTGTTAGGCCAACTTACAAATTTTTCTAATTGGATTTTTGCGATCGGTACACATTAAATTAGGTTCAGCCATAGCGCCAAGAACAATATCGGCGCTACGGTGCCTTTGTTGTCGATCCCATCAACAGGAGCCACTATGTCATCAACCGCCGCCTTGGCCACCGTGCCAGCAACAAGCACCGCAGAACGCATTACCAAACTCGAGGACGAACTGGAGGTGCTCAAGCAGCGAATGCCAGACGACAAGGTTTCGATCATCCTGCTGTCCGGAGATTTCGACAAGGCGATGGCAGCCTTCATGATGGCCAACGGCGCAGTGGCCATGGGAATGGAAGTATCGATATTCTTCACGTTCTGGGGTTGTAGCGTGATTAAGAAAGGCCGAAAACTTCAGGGGAAAAAATTCACGCACAAGCTTATCAATCTCATGTTGCCTGGCAGCGCCAAGGATCTCGCGCCCTCGAAAATGTCATTTGGTGGGTTGGGGCGAAAATTTTTCAACTACATGATGCAAGGCTCCATGTCTTCGCTGGAAGAGCAGATCGAAATAGCGAAGGAGTCTGGGGTGCGCTTTCAAATTTGCGCGCCCTCACTTGGTCTGATGGGTTTTGATGCTGATGAATGGGTGGTTCCGGTAGACGTGTGCGGTGTGGCCGCCATGTACGATGTCGCACTGAACGCAAGGATCGCATATTTCATTTCCTGAACACTTTACTCGCTAAGTCCTTTTGAATTC
>JAJZUN010000451.1 GCA_021848555.1 Pseudomonadota bacterium
ATCACCGGCCGCGAGCATGCGCATCTGGCGCGCCCCAAGGAAGACGAGAAGCTGCGCTTCCGCGATTTGCAGGCCCAGCCGCGCAAGATCATTTCCAGCCCGACCTGGAGCGGCATCGAGTCGGAGCATGTGAGCTACAACGCCGGCTGGACCAACATCAACGAGCTGATCCCCTGGCGCACCCTGACCGGGCGCCAGCAGTTCTACCAGGACCACAAGTGGATGATAGGCTTCGGCGAAGGCCTGTGCGTATATCGTCCGCCGATAGACCTGAAGACGGTGCACCCTATCCAGGGGCAGAAGGACAACGGCAATCCGGAAGTGGTGCTGAACTTTATCACGCCGCACCAGAAGTGGGGCATCCACTCCACCTACACCGACAACCTGATGATGCTCACGCTGTCGCGCGGCGGGCCCATCGTATGGCTGTCCGAGGACGACGCCAAGTCCGCCGGCATCGTCGACAACGACTGGATCGAGCTCTACAACATGAACGGCGCGATCGCAGCGCGCGCGGTGGTGAGCCAGCGGGTGCTGCCCGGTATGTGCATGATGTACCACGCGCAGGAAAAGATCATCAACACCCCGGGCTCGGAAATCACCGGCACGCGCGGCGGCATCCACAACTCGGTGACGCGCATCGTCACCAAGCCTACGCACATGATAGGCGGCTATGCGCAACTGTCCTACGGCTTCAATTACTACGGCACTATAGGCACCAATCGCGACGAGTTCGTGGTGGTGCGCAAAATGAAGAAAGTGGATTGGCTGGACGAACCGGCTGTGGCCGCGACAGAAGGAGTTGCATCATGAAAGTTCGCGCTCAAATCGGCATGGTCCTGAACCTGGACAAATGCATCGGCTGCCACACTTGCTCCGTTACCTGCAAGAACGTCTGGACCAATCGCGAAGGCATGGAATACGCCTGGTTCAACAACGTCGAAACCAAGCCCGGCATCGGCTATCCGAAGCAGTGGGAGAACCAGGACAAGTGGAACGGCGGCTGGGTGCGCAAGGACTCGGGAAAAATCCAGCCGAAGCAGGGCGGCAAGCTCGAAGTCCTGCTGAAAATCTTCGCCAATCCCAACTTGCCGCAGATCGACGATTACTACGAACCGTTCACCTACGATTACCAGCACCTGCACAACGCGCCGGAAATGAAGGCGCCGCCTACGGCGCGCCCGAGATCGCTTTTGACCGGCAAGCGCATGGAGAAAATCGAGTGGGGGCCGAACTGGGAGGAAATCCTCGGCGGCGAATTCGCCAAGCGCGGGAAGGACTCCAACTTCGAGGACATGCAGAAGGCGATGTACGGCCAGTTCGAGAACACCTTCATGATGTACCTGCCGCGCCTGTGCGAGCATTGCCTCAATCCGACCTGCGTCGCGTCCTGCCCGTCGGGCTCGATCTACAAGCGCGAGGAAGACGGCATCGTGCTCATCGATCAGGACAAGTGCCGCGGCTGGCGCATGTGCGTGTCGGGCTGCCCGTACAAGAAAATCTATTACAACTGGTCCACCGGCAAGGCCGAGAAGTGCATCTTCTGCTACCCGCGCATCGAGGCCGGACAGCCGACGGTGTGCTCGGAGACCTGCGTCGGCCGCATCCGTTACCTCGGCGTGATGCTTTACGACGCCGACCGCATCCTGGATGCGGCGAGCGTGGAAAACGAGAAGGATCTGTACAAGGCGCAACTCGGCGTGTTCCTCGACCCGCACGCGGCCGAAGTGCAGGCGCAGGCGCGCGCCGACGGCGTGCCCGAGGCCTGGATCAAGGCGGCGCAGGAGTCGCCGGTGTACAAAATGGCGATGGAGTGGAAAGTGGCGCTGCCGCTGCACCCGGAATACCGCACGCTGCCCATGGTCTGGTATGTGCCGCCGCTGTCGCCTATCACCGCTGCCGCCAATGCCGGTCAGCTCGGCGCTTTCGGCCAACTGCCGGATGTGCGCAGCCTGCGCATTCCGGTGCAATACCTCGCCAACTTGCTCACCGCGGGTGACGAAGCGCCGGTGGTGGCGGCGCTGGAGCGCATGCTCGCGATGCGCGCCTATATGCGCGACCGGCACGTGGACAAGACCGAGAACGCGGCGGTGCTGAAGCAGGTCGGCCTGTCCAAGGCGGAGGTGGAGGACATGTACCGCTACATGGCCATCGCCAACTACGAGGACCGCTTCGTCATCCCGACCACCCACCGCGAGTATGCGGAAAACGCCTACGACCTGCGCGGCGGCTGCGGCTTCTCCTTCGGCAACGGCTGCTCGGACGGCCAATCCGAAGCCAGCCTGTTCGGCGGCAAGAAGCACAAAACCATACCGATCAAGTCGATTTCCTAGGAGAGGACAGCATGAAAACGCTCAAATTGCTTGCCGTGCTGCTCAGCTACCCCTCGGAGGACATGGTCGCGGCGCTGCCCGAGATCGCCCGCAGGCTGGGCGAGGAGCCCGCGCTGCGGGCGGCTACGCAGGACGCGCTCGCCGGCCTGCTGGCCGAGTTGAAACGCGAAGACCTGCTCGACCTGCAGGAGCGCTACGTGGCGCAGTTCGACGCCGGCCGCGCCACCTCGCTGCACCTGTTCGAGCACGTGCACGGCGATTCGCGCGACCGCGGCCAGGCCATGGTGGACCTGAACGCGCTCTACCGGAAATCGGGGTTTGTGCTGGCCGTGCACGAACTGCCGGATTACCTGCCGGCGGTGCTGGAATATCTCGCCACCCGGCCGGCGGAGGAGGTGCACGATCTGCTGGAGGACTGCGTGCACATCCTGCGCGCGGTCGGCGAGCGCCTGATCGCGGGCGGCAGCCCCTACGCGGCCGTCATCGCCGCGCTGCTCGCCCTGCACGGCGCGGCGCCGCTCGCTGCGCCGAAGAAGGCGGCCAAACAGCAGGCGGCGCCTACGCTGGACGAAGACTGGGATGAAGCGCCGGTGGAGTTCGGCCCCAATGCCACGGCGCACGGCGCGCAGCAGTCGCGGCCGCAATTCATCCGCTTCGTTCCCAAGAACCCCTGAACCCGGAGCTTGCCATGGACCTCAAAACCTATCTCAACCAGTTCCTGTTCGGCTATTACCCTTACATTTGCCTGTCGGTGTTTTTCCTCGGCAGCCTGATCCGCTTCGACCGCGAGCAGTACACCTGGAAAAGCGACTCGTCCCAGTTGCTGCGCCACGGGCAGCTCAGGTGGGGGTCGAACCTGTTCCACATCGGCGTGCTGGGCATATTCGCCGGCCATTTCACCGGCCTACTCACGCCGCTCACGATATGGCATCTGCTCGGCGTGTCGCCGGCTGAAAAGCAATTGACCGCAATCGTCGGCGGCGGCATTTTCGGCCTGATGTGCGTCGTCGGGCTGGCGATCCTGGCCCATCGCCGCCTGAGCGATCCGCGCATCCGCTCCAACAGCCGGCCCGCCGACCTGTTCATTCTGGCCATGCTGATCGCGCAGGTTGTTCTCGGGCTGGCCGGCATTCCGCTGTCGATGCAGCACATGGACGGTTCGGAAATGGTCAAGTTCATGGGCTGGGCGCAGCGCATCTGGAGCTTCCGCGGCGGCGCGGCCGACCTGATCGCCAATGTGTCGATCATTTTCAAGCTGCATGTAGTGCTCGGACTCACGATTTTCCTCGTGTTTCCGTTCACCCGTCTGGTGCACATCTGGAGCGGCTTCGCCTCGGTGTTCTACCTGCTGCGGCCGTATCAGCTGGTGCGCAGCCGCGGCGCGGGGCGCTGATCTGGAGGAGGGGGGAGTTTCGCTCGCGCTTGCCG
>JAJZUN010000452.1 GCA_021848555.1 Pseudomonadota bacterium
GTACGCTTGCCGTAGGGCAGGCGCAGACCGCGGCCGATCGACTGCTCAATTAAAATGCGCGCGTTGGCTGCGCGCAGCGGCACGATGGTATATAGGTTGGTCACGTCCCAGCCTTCTTTCAGCATGTTGACGTGAATGACTATCTCGGTAGGCTCGTCGGTATGCTCCACCTTCAGCAGGCGCTCGATCATCTCCTCCTCTTCGGCGCCGGTTCGGCTGGAGTCCACCTGGATGACCTTGTCCTTGTAGCGCCCCTCAAAGAAAACATCCGATTGGATCAACTGCAGCAACTGGCCCGCGTGCGTCGTGTCACGCGCGATTACCAGCAGGAAGGGCTTGACGATGGGATTGTCGGTCTCGCGCGCGTAGGTTTCGAGATCGACCTTGACGCTCTCGTGCAGGCGGATGCCGTCTTCCAGCTTCAGGCGCTCGATCTCCTCGGCCGACATGCCGGCCGGGTTGAAGTTCTTGCGCGTGACCACGGCCGGTTCCTTGACGAAGCCGTCGGCCATGGCGACACCGAGCGGATAATCGTAGATCACGTTCTTGAACGCCAGCGCACCGCGCGCGGACTCAACGAAAGGCGTTGCCGTCAGCTCCAGGCCGAGTATCGGCTTGAGCTCGTTGATCGCCCTTATCCCGGCACTGGCGCGGTAGCGATGCGATTCGTCCATCAGCAGCACCAGGTCTGGCAGGCCCGCCAGATAGTCGAAGTAGCTCTCGCCGATGTATTCCGACAGGCGCTTGATGCGGGGTGACTTGCCGCCGCGCACCTCGGAGTTGATCTTCGAGATGTTGAAAATGTTGATCTTGCAGCGCAGCAGCACATCGAACAGCGTGCCCGCCATGGCTTCGTAGTTGTCGCCGGTAATCAGGGCCGGTGCATCGGTTGCAAACTCGGCGATGCCCTTGAACACATACTTCGGCGTGTTGGGCGTGAAGTCGGCGATCAGCTTGTTGTAGATGGTAAGATTGGGTGCGAGCACGAAGAAGTTGTTGATGCCGTGCGCCAGATGCAAATAGCTGATGAACGCGCCCATCAGCCGCGTCTTGCCCACCCCGGTGGCGAGCGCAAAGCACAACGAAGGAAACTCGCGCTCGAAATCCGTGACCGACGGGAACTCGCTGCGTATCGTTTCGAGCGCGGCCTGCAGTGCGGCGGCGTCGGTGTCTTTTCGCGGCGGCGCAATCTCGGTGATGCGGTCCAGCATCTCCAGCGACCGGCGCTGCGGCGGTCGCAGGCTGAGGCGGCCGGCGATGGCATTGACGTGGCGATTCATGGTTGGCGCTGTCCTTTATTCGGTTCCTGTTGTTCCGCCTGCGCTGCTAGAATCGCACTATGAGTTCCAAGCTTTCCACTGCCAACCCCTACCTGCGCGATCCCGTCATACGTGAGCGCATGGTCTTTCAATCCGTCGCCTCGTCATCGGCGGTTGAGGGGATTCGGGCGCCCTTTCGCGCCATGGCACGCATTCTGAAAATGCCGGCGTCGATCTCATCGCGACACGTGCCAAACGTCCATAGAAAGTCATAAGAGGGCTGCCCCTTAAACCACCCCCGTTGAATTAGCTCCGCAAAATCAGGCATCTGTCCGCGGCAGGTAGGTTCATAGAGATTCATAGGCGCGTCTATAGATTTCCAGCTTCGTAGTGAAGGTCACGCACCACGTTTCGAAGTACCTGCGCGTGCACCGATTTCCGACACACTGTCTCGGAATTTGCCTACGGCCGGATTAGCTACGCACTGCGTAGCCTGTCGGCTCCGACTCAAGCAATTGCGTTGGCCGGACGTAGCGGCGTGCCTTCGACCAAATAGTCGAGAATCTCGCCCTGCATGCGTTCGATCTCCAGGCGATAGCCCGAGCTCATCGCCGGCCACTCCTCCGCCCTGGCCGTGACGTGCAATGCTTCCAGGAGCCGCTCCAGTTGCGCCACGCGTTGGCGAGTGTTTGCCAGTTCTTCATGGTTCCGTATCATGGTTCGACCTCCAGTAATCCGCGTCTTGATCCATCCCGTTTTACCTGCCACGTGTCCAGAAACTCCTGCATCAAATCATCCGGCAACATGCCTTGCCGCACCCAGAATACGCTTGCACCGAAACGCGCCTCTGCGTCCGGATGCGAAAACAGCGTGCGCGATTCCCGTGGCGCGTCCTCCAGCCGGAATTCATTCTTCATCACCAGGACAATGTCCACATCGCGCGGCTCGGCTTTCGAAGAGACGAAACTTCCGAAAATCAGAAAGCGCTCCAGAGCCCCGGTCCGCGCGGCCAGTTCATGCAGATGGCGCAATTTCGCGAGGGCGCTCGAACGCCGCGGCGCTCCCTTTCCGAATCGGCTTTCGATTTCGTCCCAGCCGGCCGGGTGTATTCCCGGCGGCAGATCACCAGCGCTGTTGAGGGGAGGCAGCATCATTTTTCCATCCTACTCCAGATCGAACGCCTGTTGCCCCGGCTCCGGCGGCTTCTGCGGCAGGTTCTCCACACGCAGGCTGTAGTCGTCGTGCCCCCATTCGCAGCGTGAGAGCACCTGCTTGGGGATCTTCTTCACCGTGAGATTGGGGTACTCGCCCTTGCCGCGGAAGGCGGGGCACAGCACCAGCAACGAGCGCTCCGGGCCGACCTCGTCGGATAGCTGCTGGAGCTGTTCATGGCTTAGCGTAGTGGTGGTGACGTAGATGAAATCGCGCTCGGTGGAATGGCCGTGCTGCCAGTACACCGCGTCGGACGGCGCGTAGCTGAAGCCTTCCAGCTTGCACAACGCCTCGGCCAGCATCGCGGCGTTGTAGTCGCGGTGAATGACCCAGTTGCCCCACTTGTCCTTTTCCAGCAGCGAGGGGGCGATGCGGTAGTAGCGGAAACCGCCGCCGCCCTTCCAGCCCACGGCCTCGGTGATCCCGCCCTTGTCCTCGCCGTCGATAACTTTCTTGAGTCGCGGAATGATGTGCGTGTGGCAGTGCTCGCCCAACTCCACCATGATCCAGCGGCGGCCCATCTTGTGGGCGACGGCGCCGGTGGTGCCTGAGCCAGCGAAGGAGTCGAGGACCAGGTCATTGGGGTTGGTAGCGATTTCCAATATGCGCTGAAGTAATCGCTCGGGCTTAGGTGTATCGAAGACGTCGCGTGCACCATACAAGCCAATCATTTCTTTCTTCGCCTCGTCGGTGTGCCCAACCTCCTCGTGGGGCCACCAGTTATGTGGTGTCATACCATCTCGCACCTCAGAGAGAAACAGCTTTAGCGCTGGAACCGTGTTACGTCCATCACGGCCCCACCAGATGCGTTTCTCTTCGACATGGCGACTATGCGTTCCGGGGTCGTACTTCCAAGCTTTCTTCGTATTTTTTACAACATCTCCCGTATTAGGGTTGACGATGTCGTAGCAAAGATTTCGACGCTTTTCCGGCGTTGCTTGGTTCAAGTAATCAACAGCTTTCCATGGCCCTCGCGGATCGTTGTCCGGATTGCTATACCGCGCTGCTGACTCTTCGCTTCGCGGAAGCAGGTTGTTTTGGAACTGATCGCTCTTGGAATAGACGAGCACAAAATCGCAGATTGTTGCGATACCTTGAAAATTATTGCTGACGCTGTATTTGCGCTGCCACGTGACAGTTGTTTTGTAGTTCGCCCGCCCAAATACCTCGTCGCACAATACCTTCAGGTAATGCGCTTCGTTGTCGTCGATGGTGATCCAAAGCGAGCCATCCTCCGCCAACAGCCGCCGCATGATCTCCAGCCGGTCGCGCATTAGCGACAGATCGG
>JAJZUN010000453.1 GCA_021848555.1 Pseudomonadota bacterium
TTGTCGGGCAGCACGATGTCCGCATACCAGGCCGTCTCGGTCATGAGCACGTCGATCACCACGTTAAAGGTCTTGGCCAATCCTTCGAATTGCTGTCCGGAATTCGGGATCGACATCGGGCGGTTCGTGCCGTAAAAGATCTGCATCTCCGGCGTGTACTCCAGGCCCCAGGCCTGCGGATCCTGCACCGTGATGTTGGTCTGCTGCGCGATGTGGTGATTCGAATACGGGAAGAACACGCTTTGCGCCAGGTCCGTACGCTTGGGCGGGAATTGGCACACACTGACGTCGAAATACTGCGGTTTGCTGTAGGCGCCGCCTAGCATCAGGCCGCCTACCGCGTCGATCGATCCCACCAGCATGTTGAGTATCAGCCCTGTGCGCCAGCCTTGCACCCCATACTCTTTCGCCGTGATGCCGCGGAACGTATAGAGGACCGCTGGGCGGTAGCGCAGCGTCTGGCCGTCGATCACGATCGTCTCGCCGATGCGCGCTTCCTTCGCGAATAGTTGCGCCAGACGCACGATCGTCGCGGCCGGCACGCCAGCCACTTCTTCGGCGTATTGCGGCGTCACATCCTTGAGGCTGTCGGCGAGCACCTGAAACGCGGTGCGCATCGGCTTGCCGTCCACTGTATAGCCGCCTTTCAGTGCGGGCTTCACCCCCGCGACGTAGGGCTTCGCAGTTGCCGTTACCGTGTCCCATACCAGCGGCGTCTTGCCGTCCTTGTCCTTCGCGATAATGCCGGCGGCGTCGACCAGTTGCGGCGCATTGGTGAATTCGACCAGGAATGCCTCGTCGATCGTGTTCGCGTCGATTAGCACCTTGGCCATAGCCAGCAGCATCACGATATCCTTGCCTGGCCGCACCGGCACCCACTCGTCGGCTTTTGCCGCACAACCGGACAGCCGTGGCTCGACCACCACTACCTTCATCGCATTCTGCTCGCGGCCCATCGCTGTCTGCCAGTCGAGCCAGCGCGACGCCTGCTCACCCTCGTGGTAGTTGGCGCCGAAATTCAGCAGCAGCTTCGAATACTTGAGATCGGGCAGGATTCCGGCGTTGGCCCAAGTCAGTTCATCCGCCACGTGGCGCGCGGACTCGCAGGCTGTCGTTCGGTGCACCATATTCGGTGTGCCGAACGCTTTGGTGAATGCCGCGCAGAATTCTTCACCGATGAGGTATTTTCCCTGGCCGTGCTGCCACACGAGCTTGGACGGGTTGTCGGCGTGTATGCGCGCCAGGCGGATGGTAATTTCATTGAACGCTTCTTCCCAGCTCATCTCGACCCATCCCGGATCTTCGTCCCGACCCTTCTTCGGATTGGTGCGCTTGAGCGGCTTCTTCAGGCGGTAGGGATCATAGGTGTTGTACATGCCCGAGGCGCCTTTGGGACAGATACCGTGGTTGTAGAACTCGGCGCGCGCCGCGTCCGGATAGATCGTGCGTACGACTCCATTAACGACAGTTGCGTCGATGCCGCAGAAGTTCGGGCAGATCGCGCAGCCTGACTTGATGTGCTTGACTTCCAGCGCGCGGACTCCAGCCTTCGCCGGCGATTTGGCTTTTGCCGCAGCCTTCGCGATGACATCCAGACTCACACCCGACGCGGCCACCCCGCTCGCCGCGCCCACGCTCTTCAAAAAGCCCCTTCTGCTCAGTTCCATTCAAGCCCCCGCTGATCAAGTTTTGCGATTGAGGACGAATACCCTTCCAAGCACGTACCGATCCGGCCGCGTTGCCACGGATCAAAACGCCTTGCCGCGGATATCCCGGCCATGAGACTAGAATTCCAGTCGAGGGCTTGGTTTGATCTGTATCAATTTGCCCGGCAGGAGTCTGAACTACGGGCCGCATGTGTTACCGCCGAGTAACACCGCCTTGCTAGAGTCGAAGGGACGCGAGGATTCGTCCCAGGATTGAAGCCGCTTTACCTCGGTGGACGGTCTATGACTGCGAACTGGCCTCGATCTCAAGCATCGCCGCTCGTGGGGATGCCGAGGCGCTTAATTCTTTCCCAGAGATTCTTGCGGCTGATGCCGAGGGTTGCTGCAGCGCGCGTAATTCGGCCGTGCCCTTCCTGTGCAGACAGGACGCGCATAATGTACTGGCGCTCGAAAAACTTGAGATGTTCATCCAAGGTCTGTTTTGCGGTGCTTAGCGCGATCGGCAATTCTTCAAACAGCGCCTCTGGCTCCAGTTCGCCCTGCCCACCGAGCAAGCAGGCGCGCTCGATCGCGCTGCTCAGTTCACGCACGTTGCCCGGCCAGGGGTATTCGAGCAGCATGCGCTCGGATCGCGCCGACAGCGACTTCGCAGTCCCTCGACGCCGGACACGGTCTTCTTCGAGAAACCGTTGCGCCAGCCACAGGATGTCTTCCTTGCGCTCGCGCAGCGGCGGGATGTGCAGCCGCACCACGTTGATGTAAAAGTAGAGCTCCTCGCGGAACTCCCCCTGTTCCGCCATTTTCTTGAGGTTGCGGTGCGTGGCGCAGACAATGCGCAGATCGACAGCAATGCGCTGCTCGCCGCCAAGGCGCACGATCTCCCGCTCCCGAATGGCGCGTAGCAGCCTGCCTTGCAGCGCAGGCGGCACGTCGCCGATTTCGTCCAGAAACAAAGTGCCGCCGTGCGCCAGTTCGAACGCACCCTTGCGCAGCCTGACCGCGCCGTGCAAGCCCGGCTTCTCGTGTCCGAATAGTTCCGTCTGCAGCGCGCTTTCCTCGAATGCTCCGCAATTGAGCGCGACGAAAGGTGCGGAACCGTCCGGGTAGCGCTGCCGATGAAGCGCGAACGCAAGCGTTTCCTTGCCGACACCCTGCTCGCCGGTGATGAGCACATTGCTGCCGGCTGGCCCAAGCTTTTCTAGCGTCAATTCGAGCTGCCGCATTACGGCGGAGACGCCGAGCTGCGCGTGCGCGCCTTGCGAACCTGGGGCGCCGGTCAAGCCGCGGATTTTCTCCAGCAGCGCTTCGATTTCGAAAGGTTTCGTGATGTAGTCCGTCGCACCGCGCTTAAGCAATCTGACCGCCTGGTCGATCTCGCCATAGCCGGTTATGAACAAATAGGGTGGCAGCGGCGCCAGTTTGCGCGACAAACTCTCGTACAAAGTCTCGCCGGACACGCCCGGCAGGTGGATATCGCTGACCACGACGTCGTAATGCCGGCGCGGCATTTCCAACATTGCTTCCTCGCCGTTAAGGAACCAGTCGCAGGCGAATCCTTCCAATTCGAAGCGCTCGCTTAGCGGTCCCCCGACAATCTCGTCGTCCTCGATAAGGCAGAGGCGCGGTCTGATCGCAAGGTTCACTGGGCCGGCTCCATTGGAACAATAACCTTGAACGAAGTCCGGCCAGCATCATCGTGCATCGCGCTTTCGACCTCGATGCTCCCGCCAAGCTGCCGCACGATTTGATAGCACACCCACAGACCGAGGCCTCGCCCGCGCTCTCCGGCATTGGCAAACGGCTCGAAAAGATGGGCAGTCTGGGAATCCGTCAGCACCCGGCCACCATTGACCACGATCATCGACAGGCTCGCGTCGGCGGCGGCAATGACAACGCCAACCTCCCCGCCCGGTCCGGACGCCTGAACTGCGTTGAGCAGCAGATTGATCAGCACCTGTCGCACCGAGGACGAAGGCAAGGGCAGCGGCCCCTTCAGTTGGCTATCCCAGCGCAGGCTCACGCCCTGTTCGCGCGCCTGCGGTTCGATCAAAGTGCGTACGTCGTCCAGGTCCTGCGGTGACAGG
>JAJZUN010000454.1 GCA_021848555.1 Pseudomonadota bacterium
ACCAAATTGCCAACCGTAGAGTAGATTTTACCGTATGAATACGGATTCCATACTGTCTACCTTGACGTCAGTGCTCGCCAACAGTTGGTGGGGGCCGATCCATCTTGTTGGCTATCTGATCGGCTTTTTCCTGGTGATCTCCGGGCTGGTACGGCTTGCCAACATGCACCGCGGGCGCGATGGCCTCGCGACGGCTATCCTGCGCATCGTATCTGGGATACTGCTGCTCAATCTGATGTCGTTTTTGAACATGCTCTCGCAATCGACGTTCGGGGAAAATGCGCCCACATCGGCGCTCGAGTATGCCCCGTCGTCCAGCGGATCCACGGGCATCGAGATGCAGTTTGTTTTCGTGTGCATCGAAATCATCGGGCTGATCGGCATTATCCGCGGTCTGGTGCTCATGGCTGGTGCCGCCTCGGAACCCCGTAACACCGGGCGCGCGTTTACCCACATCATCGGGGGCATTTTGGCGCTCAATATGACCAGCCTGCTCGCAGTGATCGGCGTAACGCTCGGTTCAAGTGTCAACTCGGCCATTCAACGATTCATCCACTAAACATCCAAACGGAGGTACCATGAACGTCAAGACTGTAGTATCCGCTGTAGTCGCGAAAGCCCGCGTTATAGGGCTCATGCTGTTGTCCGTCCCGACCTCGCTGCTGCTGTGGCCAGTCGCCGCAATGGCCCAGAACCTGGGCGATATCGGGAACAATGTGGCCAGCCAGATGAACGGGTTGGCCGCCATGTTCCACATGGGCGGCATTCTCATCGGCCTCATTCTTGTCATCGTCGGCATCATCAAATTTGCCCATCATCGCACGAGCAAGGAGCCGCTCATGGTGCCGATCATGATGCTCGTAGCCGGAATCCTGCTCATGGGGATCGGGGCGTTCATCAGCATCGGTTCACAGTCACTCCTGGGTGGCGGCTCGGCATCGTCCGGGGCATCGCAGCTCGGGGTCAACTAACCTTGAGTGCCACACCGAAGAACGTGCGCCAAGCGGCGGCCAGCCCCCGGCCGGCCGCCGCCGCTCAAGCCGCTGCCAAAGGCGGCAAGGGCGGTCTGGAATGGGTGACGAATGAGCTGTCTTGGCATCGTACCCAGGCCCGCCGCGCTATGGTCGCCACGGTTATCGCTTTGGTTGCACTGATTATCTCGGTAGGAATCAATGGCGCATTGCTCTCATTCCGTCCTGGCCCCGTCTATTTCATGACAAGTCCGGACGGACGGCTGGTGCAGTTGACCCCGCTCGACAGGCCGGTCATGAGCCAGGCAGCGATGCTCAATTGGGTCTCCGGCACGGTGGCCCAAACATTGTCGGTGGACTTTTTGAATTACCGCAGCCAACTGATGGCGGTGCAGGACAATTACACAGATGCCGCCTACAACCAGCTGATCAGCAGCTTGATCAAAAGCGGCAACCTGGGGATGATCAAATCGCAACGGCTCTCGGTATCCGCGACAGTCACTCAGGCCCCGGTGGTGATTGCCCATGGCGACATCGGCAAGACCGAGGCATGGAAGATCCAGTTCCCAGTCACAGTGTCGTACGAATCATCCGGCGGCGTCGGCAACACGCAGAGCCTGCTGGCAACGGCGCTGGTCGAGCGTGTGCCACAAACTCAATTCCCACGAGGTTTGGCGATCGCGCAGCTGGTGCTCGCGCAGCGCAACTAACCCGTCGTCCCGCGTTCGCTTGGTTGGTATAGCAGGAGATTTTTCTGATGGCATTCGCAGAGCGTTTTTTCCTGGGGTTAGACCGACTTCTGTTCCGGATGAACGACTTTCTGTCTCCGGCCGCGACCGGGCATTATTGTTTCCTGGAAACAGCGGACGGCGATCTCGATCATGCACTGGTTGGCCAGGATGGGTCGTTGGTATCACTCATTGAAGTGCGTGGCGCTACGGCGATCAGCAACGATGCCGCGCTGATTGCGCAGGTCAATAGAATGGAGGTCGAGTTGGCCACGCGGTTGAGCGGCCCGGGGCATGCGGTCCAGGTGGTCTTCGACTATGATCCGTTTCGCGCCACGGAGGACGTGTCGCGCAGCATCGACCCGGCGCGCGCCACTGCCATGCGGCTCGGCATCGACATCGGTGAGGTTCTGACCGACTGGGCCGGCGCGGTAGCCAGTTATTGCGCCGCCGAGCGCACCTGGTTTGCGTTGTGGACGCGCCCCTCCTGCCTGTCGCCGGCCGAGCGAAAGATTGAATACAAGCGCCGCGGCAAAAATATCGCGCAGTGCCCTGTGGATGGCGCCCAGCAGCCGATGGCCGCACTCGACGGCTTGCGGGACCGCCATTCTGCGTTTGTGGCCGGGTTCCACGACACATTGGCCGGCAGCGGAATCTTGTGGCGGGTGCTGGATGCGCATGCATCGCTGGCCGCAATCCGTCACGCGGCTGACCCGGACGCGACCGGCCCCGAATGGCGGGCCAGGATCCCCGGGGACCCATTGCCGCTCGTTGCGCCAGCGCCAGGCCAAAAAAACGACCTCTCACCTTGGCTGTATCCGCCCCTGGCTGACCAGTTGTTCCCGCGCGATGCGTTCACACCTAATACCACCATGCTGCAGATGGGTGACCGGCTGCATGCGCCCTTGATGATGACTCTTTCTCCAAACAGCGACTTTCCGAAGCCAATATATCCTTTCACGCGCTTGTTCGGACGATTACTGCAGCGGCCATTTCCTTGGCGAGCGAGTTTCTTTTTTGGCGGGGACGGTGAGGGCTCGCTGGGCATTCGCCCGGCGCTTTCGGCGGTGTTGTCGGTAACCAGCGCCACCAACAAGAAATTCCTTGCCGCCGTTGAGGGGCTGCGTGCGCGAGCCCTCGACAACCAGTGCCTGGTTCAATTTCAGGTGATGTTCGACACCTGGGTCCCGACCAGGGCTGAGGACATATCAAAGCAGCTGGAAAAACTGCGTACCCAGCGATCCGTACTTCTGTCTGCGATCCAGGCATGGGGAACATCGGACGCGACGGATGCCATCGGCGACCCGCTGCTTGGCGTCTCATCCACACTGCCGGCGGTCATGCCAAAGTCACCCGCGCCGGTCTCCTGCGCGCCGCTCTCGGACGCGCTGTCGCTGCTGCCGTTATCGCGCCCCACATCGGCGTGGGAAGTAGGCTCGCTGCCGTTGCGCTCGCCGGACGGGAAGCTCCTACCCTACACGCCTGGATCGAGCATGCAAGCGGCGTGGATCGACATTACGGTCGCGGCCATGGGCGGTGGAAAATCGGTGACTCAAAACGCAATTAACCTCGCTTACCTGCTGGCCCCAGGCCTGACCGAGCTTCCGTACCTGTCGATCATCGACATTGGCCCCTCGTCGAAGGCGCTGGTGGAACTCCTGAGCTATTTCTTGCCGCCATCGCAACGGCATTACGCCGTATACCGGCGGCTCCGCATGTTGCCCGAGTACGCGATCAATCCATGTGACACGCCGCCAGGGTGCCGGAAACCATTGCCGCTCCATCTCGGCTTCCTGGTCAATTTTATGAGCCTCCTCGCTACGCCAATCGACAAGGTGGCGCCCCCGGATGGCGTTACAGGCATCGCACGCACGTGCATTGCGCGCGCCTACGATGATCTGGCCCCGGAGCACCACCCCAAGCTGTATGAGCCGGGCCTCAGTTCGCAGCTGGCTGAGGCGGTGGCTGCAATCGGGATGCATCTCGATGCGCACACCTCGTGGTGGGAGGTGGCTGACGCCCTATTCGCCGCTGGGCACACCCAT
>JAJZUN010000455.1 GCA_021848555.1 Pseudomonadota bacterium
GTTTGCCGCGGTCGAGGACCGCGGCGTCGTCATGATCGTTCCCGAGATCGACGCCAAGATGCATCGCAGTCCGACGCTGGGGCCGCAGGACCAGCCGCGCGCCGGGGGGCAGACGATACAGACCCAGGTGTTCAAGCTGCAGCACGAATCGGCGACGCAGCTGGTGGCGGTGCTGCGCCCGCTGATCACGCCCAACAACAGCATCACCGCCTACCAGAACAACAACACGCTGGTGGTGACCGACTACGCGAGCAATTTGCAGCGCATCGAAAAAATCATCGAGTCGATCGATCAGCCCACCGATTCCGATTCGATCATCATCCCGCTGCAGCATGCCTCCGCGGTCGACGTCGCGCAGACCATCAGCCGCCTGCTCACCGAGCCGGTGCAGGCGGCCGATCCGAGCAGCCGTTTCACCATCGCCGCAGATGCGCGCTCGAACAGCGTGCTCGCGCGTGCCAGGGACCCGGCGCGCCTGCGCCGCGTGCGCGAATTGGCCGCGATGCTGGATACGCCCACCAGCGCCGGCGGCAATATACACGTGATTTATCTGAAGAACGCCGAAGCGGTGAAGCTCGCGGATGTGCTGCGATCGATCTACAGCGGCGGCACGGCGGGCGCACAGGCGCGCGCGGGCACGCCGGCGAGCCCGACGCCCCTGGGCCAGTCGGTGCAGGCCCCGGTGCAGCCCGGTGCGTCGGCGCCCGGCATCATCCAGGCCGATGCCGCCACCAATTCGATCATCATCACCGCGCCGGACGCGATCTACAACGATTTGCGCGCGGCGGTGGAGAAGCTCGACGTACGCAGGGCGCAGGTCTACGTCGAAGCGCTGATCGCCGAGGTCAGCGCCAACAAGGCCGCCGAATTCGGCGTGCAGTGGCAGGACCTGACCGGCGCCGGCAAGAGCACGGCGCAGGTGATCGGCGGCACCAATTTCGGCAATGCGGGACAGAATATCCTCGGCATTTCGCAGAATCCGACCGCGGCAGGGCAGGGCTTGAACATCGGCGTGATCAAAGGCACGGTCACGATCGGCGGCACGCAGATACTGAACCTCGGGCTGCTGGTGCGCGCGCTGGAGACGGACGCGAACGCAAACATTCTGTCCACGCCGACGCTGATGACCCTGGACAACGAGGAAGCCAAGATCGTCATCGGCCAGAACGTGCCGTTCATCACCGGCTCCTACGCGGTTTCGGCCGCTGCCACCACGCCGACGCCGTTTCAGACCATCGAGCGCAAGGATGTCGGCCTGACGCTGAAAATCAAGCCGCAGATCTCCGAAGGCGGCACGGTGCGGCTGCAGATTTCGCAGGAAGTGTCCAGCGTGGACAGCGCCACGAACGCCTCGGGCATCATCACCAACAAGCGCTCGGTCGATTCGTCGGTGCTGGTCAACGACGGCCAGATCGTGGTGATCGGCGGCCTGATGCAGGACCAGGTCAACGACGGCGTGAGCAAGGTTCCGGGGCTGGGAGATCTGCCCCTGATCGGCAGCCTGTTCCGCTACAACACGCGCACGCGCAACAAGACCAACCTGATGGTGTTCCTGCGGCCGACGGTCCTGCGCAGCGCCGAGCGCGCCGATTCGCTCACCGACGACCGCTACAACTACATCCTGGGCGAGCAACTCAAAGCGAAGCAATCGGGTACCGACATCAGGAATTTCGGCTCGCCCACGCTGCCGCCGCGCACCAGCCCGCCTCCTGCGGCAGTGCCGGACAAGCCCGCCGCCTCCCAATGATCAAACCGGCTGTCCCCTATGCCTTCGTCAAGGCCAAAGGCATCGTCGTCACCGGTCTCGCCGACGGCATGGCGCAGGTGGCGGTGCGCAGCGGCGCCCAGGCCGGGGCGCTCGCCGAAGTGCGGCGCGTGCTCGGCGTGCCGCTGCAGGCGCGGCGCATCGCCGCGGACGAGTTCGACGAACTGGTTTCCAGCCTTTACAACGCCGCCGACGCCGGCGCCGCCGCGCTGGCGGACGACATCGCGCAGGATCTCGATCTGTCGCGCCTGCTGCAGGACATCCCGAAGATCGAGGATCTGCTCGAAAGCCAGAACGACGCGCCGCTGATCCGCCTGATCAATGCGCTGTTCACGCAGGCGCTGCGCGACGGCGCCTCCGATATCCATATCGAACCTTTCGAAACGCGCTCGGTGGTGCGGCTGCGCATCGACGGCACGCTGCGCGACCTGATCGAACCGGCGCGCGCGCTGCACAACTCCATCGTGTCGCGCATCAAGATCATGGCGCAGCTGGATATCGCGGAGAAGCGCCTGCCGCAGGACGGGCGCATCACGCTGCGCGTCGCGGGCAAGCCCATCGACGTGAGGGTGTCGACCATTCCGACCGGGCACGGCGAGCGCGTGGTGCTGCGCCTGCTGGACAAGCAGGCGGGCAGGCTCGACCTCACGCGGCTGGGGATGGACGATGCGACGCTCGCCTACATGGACAAGCTCATCAGTTCGCCGCACGGCATCATCCTCGTCACCGGTCCGACCGGCTCGGGCAAAACGACCACGCTGTACGCTTCGCTGTCGCGCCTGGATCCGAAGGCGCTCAACATCATGACGGTGGAGGATCCGATCGAGTACGACCTCGACGGCATCAGCCAGACGCAGATCAACACGCGCATCGAAATGAGTTTTGCGCGCGCGCTGCGCACCATCCTGCGCCAGGACCCCGACGTGGTCATGATCGGCGAAATCCGCGACCTGGAAACCGCGCAAATCGCGGTACAGGCGAGTCTGACCGGCCACCTGGTGTTCGCCACGCTGCACACCAACGACGCGGTGAGCGCCGTCACCCGGCTGGTCGACATGGGTGTGGAACCGTTTCTGCTCGCCACCAGCCTGATCGGCGTGGTGGCGCAGCGGCTGGTGCGCCGGCTGTGCGAGGATTGCCGCAAGCCGTTCGCCACCGACGGGGCGCAGCTGCAGGCGCTGGGCTTTGCGCCCATGACGGGAAGCTTCTATACCGCGCAGGGCTGCCCGGCGTGCAACCACACCGGTTATCGCGGCCGTACCGGCATCTACGAGCTGCTCACGGTCGACGATGCGCTGCGCCGGCTGATCCACGACCGCGCCTCCGAGCAGGTGTTGCGCGACCACGCGCTCGCGCAGGGTATGCGTTCTTTGCGCGACGACGGCATGCGCTGGGCCGCCCAGGGCGCGATCAGCCTGGAAGAAGTAGTGCGCGTCACGCGCGAGTAGCATGGAGGCGTTTCGCTACGAAGCGCTGGACGCGGCCGGGCGCACAGTCTCCGGAGTGGTGCAGGCCGACACCGCGCGCCAGGCGCGGGCGCAGTTGCGCGCCCAGGGCTTGCTGCCCTCCGTGGTCGATCTGGTGCGCGCGCGCGAACGCGCGCGCCAGCCTTGGGCGCGCGGCATTTCCTCGGACGAGTTGAGCCTGGTGACCAGGCAGATGGCGACTTTGCTCGCGTCCGGTCTGACCATGGAGCAGTCCCTGAACGCGCTGATCGAGGAGGCGTCCGCGCCGATGACGCGCGAGGTGCTGGGGGGCGTGAAGTCCGAAGTCACCGCCGGGTTGTCGCTGGCGGGCGCACTCGGCAGCTACGACCGGAGCTTCCCCGATTTCTACCGCGCGCTGGTGCACGGCGGCGAAGAATCGGGCGCCTTGCCCACGGTGTTGCAGCATCTCGCCGACTATCTCGACGCGCGCCAGGCGATGAAGCAAAAGACCAGCCTCGCCTTGCTCTACCCGATATTGGTCACGCTGGTCG
>JAJZUN010000456.1 GCA_021848555.1 Pseudomonadota bacterium
TGCGTCCTTCGTCGATGCCGAACTCGTCGCGATCAGTCCCGGCGTGCCGCTGGCGACGCCGCAGGTGCGCGCGGCCGCGGCGCGCGGCGTGCCGGTGGTCGGCGATATCGAACTGTTCGCGCAGGAACTGCGCGCGCGCGAGAGCGCCGCGCCGGCGCGCGCGCCACTGCTGGCCGTCACCGGCACCAACGGCAAGACCACGGTGACCGCGCTCGTCGGCGCGATGTGCAGGCGCGACAGCCTCGCCACCGAGGTCGCGGGCAACATCGGTCCGGCGGTGCTCGACGCGCTGATGCATTGCGAAGACGCGCGGCGCGAGCCCGAGGCGTGGGTGCTCGAACTGTCCAGCTTCCAGCTCGAGACTACGCGCACGCTCAATCCTGCTGCGGCCACGGTGCTCAATCTGAGCGAGGATCATCTGGATCGCTACGACGGCATGGACGCCTACGCGCAGGCCAAGGCGCGCATTTTCCGCGGCGAGGGCATACAGGTGCTCAATCGCGATGACGCCTGGAGCATGCGCATGGCCGTCCCCGGGCGCATGCAGGTCAGTTTCGGCCTGAATGCGCCGGAACGCGCCGAGGATTTCGGCCTGCTGCGCATCGACGGCGACCTGTGGCTGGCGCAGGGCACGACGCCGCTGCTGGCGCTGAAGGAGCTGGCGCTCGCCGGACTGCACAACGCCGCGAACGCGCTCGCCGCGCTGGCCCTGACGCGCGCGCTCGATCTGCCCTATGCGCCGCTGCTCGCGGCGCTGCGCGATTTCAAGGGCCTGCCGCACCGGGTGGAGCGGGTCGCCGAAATCGGCGGCGTCGCCTATTACAACGACTCCAAGGGCACCAACGTCGGCGCCACGGTGGCGGCGCTCGCCGGCTTCGCCGAACTCGCCGCGCGCGGCGCGCGTGTGATCCTGATCGCCGGCGGCGAGGGCAAAGGGCAGAACTTTGCGCCGCTCGCCGAGCCGGTTTCGCGCTACGCGCGTTCGGTGGTGCTGATCGGGCGCGATGCGGAGCTCATCGCCGCCGCTCTCGGCGCAAGCGGCGTGCCGATAGAGCGCGCCGCGGGCATGGAGCAGGCGGTGGCGCAGGCGCGCGCCCAGGCGCATGCGGGCGATGCCGTGCTGCTGTCGCCGGCCTGCGCCAGTTTCGACATGTTCCGCAACTATCCGCATCGCGGCGAAGTGTTCGCCGCCTGCGTAACAAACCTCGCTCATGCTGAACTTCATTAAAGCCGAACGCAGCTCGCCGGCGGAATTCGACGAAGCGCTGGCATGGATTGCGCTGATCCTGATGGTGCTGGGGATGGTCATGGTGTACTCGGCTTCGATCGCGACCGCCGAGGCAAGCCGCTTTACCGGCAAGCAGCCGACTTACTTCCTGGTGCGCCAGGCGCTGTTCCTCGCGACCGGGCTGATCGCGGCGCTGATGGCGTTCCAGGTGCCGATGCGCACCTGGCAGAGCCTGTCGCCGTGGCTGTTCGTATGCGGCATCCTGGCGCTGGTGCTGGTGCTGATCCCGCATGTGGGGCGCGAGGTGAACGGCGCGCGGCGCTGGTTGTCGCTGGGCGTGGCCAATCTGCAGCCTTCCGAATTCATGAAGCTCGCCGCGGTGTTCTACGCCGCCGACTATACGGCGCGCAAATTCGCGCTCATGCACAGCTTCAAGAAAGGGCTGCTGCCGATGCTGGGGGTGATGCTGGTGGTCGGCTGGCTGCTGCTGCGCGAGCCCGATTTCGGCGCGTTCGTGGTGATCGCGTCGATCGCGATGGCGATCCTGTTTCTCGGCGGCATGAACGGCAAGTGGTTCGCCGGTCTGGTCGTGCTCTCGCTCGTGGGTTTTCTCGCGCTCATCCTGAGTTCGCCCTACCGCATGCAGCGCATCTTCGGTTTCATTGATCCCTGGTCCGATCCCTTCGGCAGGGGCTACCAGCTGTCGCATGCGCTGATCGCCTTTGGCCGCGGCGAATGGCTCGGTGTGGGCCTGGGCGCCAGCGTGGAAAAGCTGTTCTATCTGCCCGAGGCGCACACCGATTTTCTGCTGGCTGTGATCGCCGAGGAACTCGGCCTGGTCGGCGTCGTGACCGTGGTTGCCCTGTTTGCGTGGCTGGTGCTGCGCGCGTTCGCGATCGGCCGCCAGGCGGCGGCGTCGGAGCGCTACTACGCGGCGCTGGTGGCGCAGGGCATCGCCGTCTGGTTCGGCGTGCAGACCCTGATCAACATGGGCGTGAACATGGGCTTGCTGCCGACCAAGGGATTGACGCTGCCGCTGATGAGCTTCGGCGGCAGCGGCATCCTCGCCAACTGTGTGGCGCTGGCGGTGCTGCTGCGGATCGACTACGAGAACCGAGCTCTCATGCGGGGGCAGCCCGCATGAACGCGACGGCGAAAGCATGGCACGCACAATCATGATCATGGCGGGCGGCACCGGCGGGCACGTGTTTCCGGCGCTGGCGGTGGCCGACTATTTGAGCGGACAGGGGTGGCGCGTGGTTTGGTTGGGTGCGAAGAACGGCATGGAAGCGACACTGGTGCCCAAGCACGGCTACGACATGGCCTGGGTGCGCTTCTCCGGGCTGCGCGGCAAGGGCCTCGCGCGCGCGCTCGCGCTGCCGTTGAATCTGCTCGTCGCTTTCTGGCAAAGCGCGGGCGCGCTGCTCGCACGGCGGCCCGACGTGGTGCTGGGCATGGGCGGCTATATCAGCTTCCCCGGCGGCATGATGGCGTCCTTGTTCGGCCGTCCGCTCGCGGTGCACGAACAGAATTCGGTGGCCGGTCTGGCCAACAAAGTGCTCGCGCGCCTGGCCGACCGGGCGCTGCAGGCATTTCCGGGCGCTCTGCCCGGCGCCGCGGTATGCGGCAATCCGGTGCGCAGGGAAATCGCCGCACTGGCGCCGCCGCGCGTGCGCTACGGCGCGCGCTCCGGTCGGCTCAGACTCTTGGTGCTCGGCGGCAGCCTGGGGGCGCGCGCGCTGAACGAAATCGTGCCGCAGGCGCTGGCGCTGTTGCCGCAGGAGCAGCGCCCCGAGGTCACACATCAGTCCGGGGCGCGGCATCTCGATGCGTTGCGCCAGGCCTATGCCGCGGCCGGCGTGCGCGCGCAGACGCTCGCTTTCATCGACGACATGGCGGCGCACTATGGCGCAGCCGACGTCGTCATTTGCCGCGCAGGCGCACTCACCGTCGCCGAGCTCGCCTGCGCCGGCGTGGCCAGCATACTCGTGCCGTTTCCGTTTGCCGTGGACGATCATCAGACCGGCAACGCGAAATTCTTGTCGGCGCAGGACGCGGCCATCCTGTTGCCGCAGCCCGAACTGTCGGCGCAACGACTGGCCGAATCGCTCGGCGGGCTGACGCGCGAGCGCCTGCTCGACATGGCCGAAAAGGCGCGGGCGCTGGGCAAGCCCGATGCAACCGAGGCCGTGGCGCGGGCGTGCATGGAGCTGGCGCGATGAAGCACAAAGTCAAACGCATACACTGCGTCGGCATCGGCGACCCGGTTTTTTCGAACCGCCGCTGCCGACTGGACCGGGCATGAAGCATAAAGTCAAACGCATACACTGCGTCGGCATCGGCGCACCGGCTTTTTCGAACCGCCGCTGCCGACTGGACCGGGCATGAAGCATAAAGTCAAACGCATACACTTCGTCGGCATCGGCGGTAGCGGCATGAGCGGCATCGCCGAGGTGCTGCTCAACCTGGGCTACGAGGTCACGGGCTCCGATCTGGGCGAGAACGCGGCGACGC
>JAJZUN010000457.1 GCA_021848555.1 Pseudomonadota bacterium
TGTCCTTATCCGTCGATACCGGCTTTGTGCTTGTTCGCTTGTTCGCCGGTGATCTCGACGATCGTGGGCGTGCCGAAGAGGCGTTCAAAGGGCTCGATTGCCGCCCGGCGCTTTCGGACTGAGGCCAGACCTATTTTTGCGGCACCGGCTCGTCGAATGGATCGGGAGCGGTCATCAGCCGCGAGTGGCGTTGCGGTCCGCTTGGCATCGCCGTCCGGATCGGCGGCGCGCCGAAGCATTTGGCAGACACAAGCGCGTCGTAGGCCCGATTGGCGGCGAACAGCTGGTCGGACGGTGCTTCCACCTGAAAATGATCGATCGCGTATCGATAGGACGACGCGCGATATCCCAGCGCCTGCCAGACCCAGGCGATGGTCTCCTCATTCTCCCACACCCGCGCCTCGGCCCCCTCATGCAAACTTGCCTCGACGAGGCGCTGCCGTCTCAGCGCGCCGAGCCGTTCGACGTCGTCACGCCTTACGCGCGCCGCAACGTCACAGAACGGAGGAATCAGAGCGGTATCCGCCTCGGTATCATCGATAACGCGCGTCCATAGCGTTTCCGTCGAGATGCGTCCGTCCGACAGCAGGTAGCCGTGGTATCGACTGCGATCATAGGCCGGGGCAATCAGCGGCAAGGCGATCTGGGGGAACATGGCTGCGGTTTCGGACGACGCGGTCTCGCGGCCCTTCAGGACCGGCAGAATGCGCGTCCGCTCACCCTCGACCAGCGTATCGAGCCACCAGTCCCGAACGTGAGGCGCGCGCACGAAAGCCCAAGCGCGGTCGCGCAACTCGATCTCATCGTCGGTCAACGGAAAGGCCGAAACAGGTTCCTTGCGGGCCTGCGAAGCCACCAGGCTGCCAGCCACCGGCAAAAGCGTGTCATGCAGGAAGGAGGGTTCAGCCCGCCCAAAGTCACCGGTCGGGCGGCCACAGGCGGTAACCGCGATCATAACCAGAGCCAGCGCCCCGCCAGCTCCCCAGTCACCCCAACACGCGGCCACGGCGCTTCTCCGGTTGTTCCGGACGCGAGTCTTCCGGATTCGCGAAGCCGGCACAAGCCCGCCAATGGCGATGACGAGAAATGACGTCAGGCGGACGCTGGCCTATGCGACACCTTGCCCGACTTGCGAACCGTCCGCCGCTTGGGAGATTTGACGGCGGTTGTCGGGTCATGTTCTTCGCCAGTACGAGTCGGCAACACGGTCACCTCGCAAAAACCGGTGGTCGGTTTTCGGCGCGCGCGAAGCGTCGGCAGACCGAAAGCTATCACCTTACCCACGGCGCCCTCCAGGGCCGGAACGGTTCAAGGCGAATATCGAGCTTGGACGATGGTCGTGCTCAAGCACTTTCGCCTCACTCGATCATCATTCGGACGCCAGAGTTAACAAATGGTTTACGATTTGGGCGGCATTGTCAGCATGTTCGACTGTCGGCCGTAATTGCCGGATTCGGCAGGCGAGATACTCGTGTTCGGGATGGCTTTGAAATGGCGTCGCCCCCCTTTTCAAGCGGCATTTTCGGCCTCGTCAAGGGTACTGACGGCGCGCGATCCCGTTCGCTTCTCAAGGACGCGACAGAACTCTTCGTATCGGAGCCCGTTCACACGCGCTCCGAAGTCGCGATGTACGAAGAGCTCGCGGCGCAACTGCTCAAGGTGACTGCACTCCAGGATCGCATTCGTATCGCCACCCTGCTGGCCGACTACGGCGATGTGCCCGCATCGGTCATGCGTGCCTTGCTGCACGATATATTTCCCGTTTCCTCGGTGGTGCTCGAACGATCGAAGAGCATATCGGAGGGGCAGTTGCTGTCGCTGGTGGTTACTGCCTCGCCCAGTCATCTCGAAATGATAGCTGCCAGGAAGAATCTCCAGCCTGCGGTCGTGGAAGCCCTGCTCGGGCGCATGCGCGCCGACGGCCTGCCAGCGCTAGCCGGCAATCTGAGCCTTACCCTCAGTCCCAGTGCGGTTCGCCACCTGGTGGAAAACGCCCACGGAAATCCCAGGCTGGCCCGTCTTCTGGCCGCCCGCATGGACGACGTGCAGGACACGGACCTGATCGCCCTGTTTCTGGATCTCGATGGCCGCGGTCGTCGTCGCGTCATTCAGGCCCTGGAAATTGCCGCCTTGCGGGAGTTCGCCGCTCGCCGACCGCTGCCGCGCGTTCCGATGCCCGACCCGGACAAGGTGGCCACGCTCGCTCGTGCCTGTCTGCAGCGCAACACGGAGGCCATGTCGCGAATTCTGTCGGACCTAACGGGTCTCGATGCTCCCTTCGTCGTGCGGCTGCTCGCCGATTCCGGAGGGGAGCCGCTATCGGTTTGCCTCAAGGCTGCTGGAATCGACACGGGTATCGCCACGCGCGTCATTCTGTTTTCCGGCGTGGAAGACACGCGCAATTACTTTGACGTCAAGCGTCTGGTTGATCTCTACGAGATGGTGTCGCTGCGTTCCGCCCTCCTCCTGGTAGACCGGTGGCGCGGCACGCTTCCCTCGAGCAAGCGAACGCCGGTTCATATTCCCCAAGCCCAGGCAGGCACTCCGGTCCGCACGACGGCGACCGGAAACGGCAGCGGCGAAAAGCCGGCCGAGTTGCCACAAATTAGACGTGATCGCGCCTGAATAACGAGCATTATACTGTGCGCATATCTGGATCGCGCCTGGCGAAGGCCGCTAGCGCCCAAGCAAGCTGCCCCTTGGTTTGCGTGTCCCCTGGTATGTAGCGTCGCGCCGCGCAGAACAATCTGCAAGAGGGCGACGATTCGACTGGATCCGCATCGTTGTTTGCGTCTGATCCAGTTTCGCTCTAGGGACAGTGAGTCCAGGCTCAGGCAACTTTCGTGTGCAGTGAGTGTCTTGTGGATAGTTTCCTAGCATTCGCAGCGAAAGAATGGGATTCCCATCGTATTGGCTTCACTTATATCCAAGTTCCACTTGTTTTCATTTCTGAAGCGCTGTAATGAGATGTCCGACAACAGATCATGGGTTTGTTGCGGTTTTGCAGGTAGAATTCGGAAAAAAGTTTTCACCTGGCTGAGAAGTTAACGAGACGCAACAGAAATATCTGAATTCAAGCAGGACAGGTACCAAGATGAGCGAGATGGAAGACGACCTGACGATAATTGACCTTGCCGCGCATATCGTCGCCGCTTATGTCGGCAACAATTCCGTACCGGCCGCAGAACTGCCCAACCTGATCTTCGATGTGGTGGGGGCTCTCAATCGCGTACAGGGTGGCGCTCCGCAGGAAGTCGAAGCCGAGCCGGTTCGTCCGGCCGTCCCCGTCAAGAAGTCGGTGACCAACGACTACATCATCTGTCTCGAGGACGGAAAGAAGTTCAAGTCGCTCAAGCGGCACCTGCGCACCCATTACAATATGTCGCCGGAAGAATACCGCGAGAAGTGGGGCCTGCCCGCTGACTATCCGATGGTTGCTCCCAACTATGCGGCCGCCCGTTCGGATCTCGCCAAGAAGATGGGTCTCGGCCAGCAGCGTCGTCGCAGCCGCTGATCGGTCTCTCGTAGATCGTTATGAGAAGCCCGGCCTCACGGCCGGGCTTTTCTTTTTTCCTATCGGATTTCGACGAGCGTTACCGCTGCCGTACCCCCCGGTGGCAAGAGCGGCACATACGGCTGGCTCGGTGGCTCAGCTCCTGGCTTCCTGAGCGATCTTGCGCAAGCGTTCCACCATGGATCTCAGGCCGTTCGAACGCTGCGTTGTCAAATGCTCGCGCAGAT
>JAJZUN010000458.1 GCA_021848555.1 Pseudomonadota bacterium
CCCCACCTGGCCGGCGATGAACACGATGCGCCCGGGCGCCACGGCGATGCCGTTGGCATAGCCTAGGGGCGGCGCCCAGCCCTGCGGCAGAAGGATTTCCATCGCGCTCAGTCCGACAACACCGGCGGATCCGGGTCGGCCTGCCAGTTGGCGTCGGGCTTGGGCGTGCGCTTGAGCCACTCCTCGATCAGGCGCACGTGCTCGGCCTCTTCCTCCTGCATTTCCAGCGCGCCCGCGCGCACACCCTTATCTTTCGTGGCTTTTGCGAGATGGGCGAAGAAATCGCGCGCGCGCCTTTCGTTGTGCAGCGCGATCTGCAGCGCATGATAGGGCTGCATCAGGTAATGCAATTCCGTCGGGTCCGCCGTCTCGGGCCCTTCGGCGCCCTCCCAGCGCACATCGGCGGAGGTGGCCGGCGACTGCTTCCAGCCCATCTGTTCCATGATCTGGTCGGCATGGCGCTGCTCGATGCGCGACAGCTTGCGAAACAGCTCCGCCACTTCGCGATTGTTGTGCACTTCCATCGAGTCGGCGAATTCGGCGTAGCGCTCCGCCGCTTCCGCTTCCATGGCGTAGGCGTGCGCCATGAACTCCGCAGCGCTCGCCATGGCAGGCTTGCCCGCGGCCTTGCCCGCCACCTTGCCCGCAGCGCGCTTCGGCGCAGCCGTGCGCTTCGCTTTCACTGCGGTTTTTTTCGCTGCCGGCTTGGTGCGCGGCTTGCTGCTCGACTTGGTCGCTTTCTTGCTGCTTTTTTTCGTGCTCATAGTGCGAACTCCGCTTCGAGGTCGGATGGATGCTTCTTCCCTTTGCCCACCGGCGGCTGATAAGGCTTGCGATCGCCTTTGTACAGCACGCCGATATTCATGCCGTCGTCGGTCATGATGCGCCGCGCCGCGCGCGCGGCGTCCTCGGTGGAGGTGACCGGCGCCGGCCGCACCAGCTGCTTCCACTCGCGCTGCTCCGGACGGAACGTCACGCAGGGGCTCAGGATTTCGACGAAGGAAAAACCGGGCGTGCGTATCGCCTCGGCGATGATCTCCGCCGTGCCATTGGGGTCGCCGGCGAAAGCGCGCGCGATGAAATTGGCGCCCGCCGCGAGCGCGATCACCAGCGGATTGAAGGTGCGCAGGCCGGTGCCGCCGGGCGAGAGTTTGGAGTCCCAGTCGGGTTCGGTCGTGGGCGAAGGCTGACCCTTGGTCATGCCGTACACATGGTTGTCCATGACGACGTAGGTCAAGTCGACGTTGCGCCTGCAGGCATGCAGGAAGTGATTGCCGCCGATGGAATAGCCGTCGCCGTCGCCGCTCGCGACCACCACGGTGAGGTCCGGGCGTGCGAGCTTCAAGCCGCTCGCCGCGGCGAGCGAGCGCCCGTGCACGCCGTGAAAGCCGTAGCAGTTGGTGTACGCCGGTATGCGCGAAGAGCAGCCTATGCCCGACACCACGGCGACGTTCTCCGGGCGCAGCTCGAGCTTGGCGAAGGCCTTGGTGAACGAGGACAGCACCGAATAGTCGCCGCAGCCGGGACACCAGATCGGCTTGTAGTCGGACTTGAATGCCTGCGCCGTGAGCGGCGCGGCAGCTGCAGTGGAATTCATGAGCGGCTCCATTCGGTGATTTGCTGGTGAATTTCGTCCGGGCGCATGGGCAGCGGCCCGGGATGGCGGAAGCTCCTGACTTCGCCCGGCAGATCGTATTCGGCGCGCAGGTAGCGGTACAGCTGCCCGGTATGGTTCTGTTCGACCACCAGCACGCGCTTCGCCCCCGCGAGCGCCCTGGCCACGCGCTCGGGCTGCGCCGGCGCGAGCAGCCGCAGCGACACCAGGCGCGCCTTGATACCCTCGGCCGCCGCGCGTGCAAGCGCTTCGCGCGCCGCACCGGTGCAGGAGCCGAATGTGACGACTGCGAGTTCGCCCTCGCCTTGGAGGTCGGCCCAGCGCGCGCCGTAATCGTATTGCGCGAGCTTGTGCGCGCGCTTGTCCAGTTGCCGGATGTGGTCGCCCGATTGGCTCGAGGGCAGGCCGCGCTCGTTGTGCTCAAGGCCGTCGGCCGTGTACGCGGTGCCCGGCGTGCCCGGGATCGCCATCGGCGAGATGCCCGAGCCGGTGATGGCGTAGCGCTTGTAGCCTTCGCTCCCGGCGCACGCCTTCAGGCGCTCGCCCACGAGACCGAGATCGGCGGGCGGGTCCACCACCGCGCGCGTCTGGCCGAAATATTGGTCGGAAAGCACGATCGCCGGGGACTGCAGCGCTTCGGCCAGGTGCACCGCCCACTGCGTCGCCGTGACGCAGTCGACGATCGAGTTCGGCGCCACGACCAGGCGCGGCGCATCGCCGTGCAATCCGTTGAGCGCAATGTTGACATCGCTTTGCTCGCTCTTGGCCGGTATGCCGGTCGAGGGCCCGCCGCGCATCACGTCGATGACCACGATCGGCACTTCGGCAGCGACCGCGAGGCCGATCGCCTCGGTCATGAGCGACAATCCCGGCCCGGCGGTCGCAGTCACCGAGGGCACGCCGCCATAGGAGGAGCCGACGATCATGTTGACCGAAGCCAGTTCGTCCTCGGCCTGCACCAGCACACCGCCGACTTTGGGCAAGGCGGGCGCGAGCCATTCGAGTACCTCGGTCGCCGGCGTGATCGGATAGGCGGCGCAAAAACGCACGCCGCCGCGCACTGCGCCGTAGCCTGCCGCCTGGTTGCCGGTGATGAGCCAGCGCGCCGCGCCGCTGGCGCCCGCCTTGTGGCCCGTGCGCGCTGCGAGGCGCGGCGCCGCCGGCACGTTCGCCGCGGCGGCGTAGCCTGCGTCCGCGGCAGCGAGATTCGCCGCCATCTTTTCGCCGCCGCCTTTCTTGAGCGACTTCTGCAGCACGGCCTTGACCGAATCGACCGGCAGCCCCGCCAATCCGGCTGCCAGACCCAGCGCGATCATGTTGGGCCAGCTTCCCGGAATCGCCTTGGCCATCTGCTTGAACGCGAGCTGGGAATGGCTCGCCCCGCGCGCGACGAACACCTCGGGCGGTTCGCCCTGCTCGGGGTCGCCGATCATCACGCTCGCGGCATCGAGCGGAATCTCGTCGGCGAAGCGGTGGATGTTCTGCCAGTCGATGCCGACCAGAATGTCGAAGCGGTCGTCGAGGCACTCTACCGGTACTTGCGCGAAGCGCAGCAGCGCCGCGGCCTCGCCGCCGCGGATCTGCGGCCCGCTGGAGCGCACCATCAGGCCGTACCAGCCGGCCTGCGCGGCGACTTCGAGCAGCAGGTTGCCTGCGGTCATCACGCCGGCGCCGCCGCTGCCCGTAATCGCAATCGAAATGCTTTCCTGGGTTTTCTCTCTGTGTTTTGACACGGTATGGCCTCCGTCTTGCCGGGCAGAATTGGACCTCAGTTGCGATGTTGCGCCGGTCGTTTCATTTTGGGCTTGACTCTAAATACGCATTCTAGTACCATAATACGTAAATAAGCAGCAAAAAGTCAAGCCATACCGGAAGCACGGGTACAAACTGCAACAGCGGCAGCTGTAATTGGAGGCAACACATGAGTACAGTCGCGCAGCGCTGGATGATGACGGCGCCCAAGACCCCGATGGTCGAATCGACCTTCGATCCGTTCCCGCCCCAGAGTGCAGAAGTGGTGATCGAGATCGCCGGCTGCGGCGTCTGCCACACCGACCTGGGTTATTTCTACGACGGCGTGCGCACCAACCACGCGCTGCCGCTAACGCTGGGCCACGAAATCAGCG
>JAJZUN010000459.1 GCA_021848555.1 Pseudomonadota bacterium
CGCCAAACCCGAGACTCAGACCTCACGTCGGGTCGCAGCTGCCCGCTGACCCGCCGCTCCGATCCCGATGCCACACAAACCCGGCGCCGTCGCCGCAAACGCCGACGGCGCCCGTCCATCACCAATCCTGATCACCGCTCCATCAGATACCGTGACCGCGCTCATCTACCGTGAATCGGTCGATCTGTAGCTCCGTTCACGCATAATGCGGGTTAAGGCGCCCGTGGTCCGGGGATCGAACCGCGCTAAAAGCCCGTGTCCTCGATCGCTTCCCGCGCCGGTTCTGCGCGGTCGTCGCCGATGTTCCAGCGGCTGGCGACGATGCGCTTGCCGTTAACACCGTCGGAGGCGGGAGACATCAGCCACAACAGCGGGGGAACCATCACTTCCGGCTTCAGCAAACCGGCGCGCGCATGCTCGTCCAAGCCTTCCGGGATCATGCCGGTGAGCGTCGCCCCGCCGGGTAGCAGCGCGTTCACGGTCACCCCGGCACCGGCCAAATCCTGCGCCCAGATCGCCGTCTCGGACTCCAATGCCGCTTTTGAGGGGCCATAGGGCGAGAAACCTTGCCTGCGCATCGTCTCTCGGTTCATCGACACGTTGACGATCCGCCCCCAGCCGGCGGCCAGCATCGCCGGCGCGGCCGCGCGCGCCATCAGGAACGGGCCGTTGACGTTGGTGTCGATCACCATGCGCCAGACATCGGGATCGGTCTCCCAGAACCGTGTGTGTTCGGTCATGAAGCGGGAACTGACGTATTTCATGCCCCTACCCGCATTGTTCACCAGCGCGTCCAGCCGGCCGAAGCGTTGCAGCGCCGTGTCCACCACATGCACGCAATCCTCCGCGCGAGTGACATCGGCGCTCAGCGGTAGCACGCTCGCCTCCCCGCAGTCGCGCCGCGCCTCGGCGGCGACCGCCTCGATTTCGGCGGTCTCGCGCGCGGCGGTGACGACCACGCGCATACCCGCCCGCGCGAGACCCAGCGCCATCGCCCGTCCCATACCGCGCCCCCCGCCGGTGACGATCGCCACGCGCCCGGCCAGCGCTTGCCGCGCCGCGCCGCTCATCGGTTCAGTGCCTGCATTTGCGCCGCGGCGTAGCGCGTTCCGGCGGCGGCGCCTGGCGGTAGCACCGCATCGAGGCGCGCGAGATCGTCCGCCGTGAGCGCGACCGAAAGCGCGCCGATATTTTCCTCAAGGTAGCGGCGGCGCTTGGTGCCGGGGATAGGCACGATGTCGCTTCCCTGCGCCAGCACCCAGGCCAGCGCCAGTTGCGCTGCGGTGCAACCCTTCTCCCGCGCCATCGCCTCCACCGCCGCAACGAGATCGAGGTTGCGGCGAAAATTATCGCCCTGGAAGCGCGGGCTGTTACGGCGGTAATCGTCGGGCGCGAGATCCTCGACCTGTTTGATCTGCCCCGTCAGGAAGCCGCGGCCGAGGGGGCTGTAAGCGACGAAGCCGATGCCGAGCTCGCGCACGGTGGCGAGAATTGCGTCCTCCGGGTCGCGGCTCCACAGTGAATACTCCGTCTGCAACGCCGTGATCGGGTGGACCTTGTGGGCGCGGCGGATGGTCTCGGGCGCCGCCTCCGACAGCCCGAGATGGCGCACCTTACCCGCGCGGACCAATTCGGCCATCGCGCCGACCGTCTCTTCGATCGGCGTGTCGGGATCGACGCGGTGCTGGTAGTAGAGGTCGATGGTCTCGACGCCGAGGCGTCGCAGGCTGGCGTCGCACGCCGCGCGCACATATTCGGGTCGGCCATTGACGCCGCGATACGCCCCATCTGCGCCGCGCACGTTGCCGAACTTCGTGGCCAGGATGACCGAGCCGCGCCTGCCCTTGATCGCGCGGCCGACCAGTTCCTCGTTGCGGCCGACGCCGTACATGTCCGCGGTATCCAGGAGGGTGGTGCCACGGTCGATCGCGCGCTGGATGGTGGCTATGGACTCCGCCTCGTCCCCCGCACCGTAGAACTCGGACATGCCCATGCAACCGAGGCCGATGGCCGATACGGTCAGGTCGCTTCCAAGCGTTCGCTGTCGCATGCTCCAGCCTCCTTAACATTGATAGAATGATTGATAGAATGAACGTCTCCGGTCAGGAGTACGCTGACGGAGGTGAGGACTCGCCTTGAGGGCAGTATACCCGAGGCACACTGGCCACGCGGGCCTTGAACGCCCAAGAATGACCCCGGCTTTCGCAGCGGATCTGCTCCTGGTGCAGGCGAATTTACGGCCTTGTGGCCACCGACCGCCGTGGCCGGAAAGCCAAACCACCTAATTGATTTGTCCGGCTTTACAGTGCCCAAAGCATGTCTGTAATATCTCTGACATCATCGGTTTAGCTTGGCTCGGGTTCGGCTTTGGGGACCGTCGGCGCTGCAGATTGGCGAAGCTCGGTTACCCCGTAGGACCGGACGTCACGCAGTTTTGGGACAGCAGTAATATCGACAGAGGCGACCTGCTCGGGCGCTAGGGAGTAATATCATGCCTCACTGTCGTCCAAATTAGCAGGGGAGACGTTGAGCCCTCCCGTGTAAGCTGGAGTGACTACCAAATCGCTTCGGCCGACAACGAAAAGGCTCAACGTGAACAGATTTTGCAGCTTGTTCAGCCAGATTCTCAAGTTTATTCCGCGGACGGACTTCGAGGGCGAGGTTCGCCAGCTCAAAGCGGAGCGGCATGCCCGAGGGGTGAGCTGCTGGCAGCAGTTCGTCTCGATGCTGTTCTGTCAATTGGGCCGGGCCCACAGCCTGCGCGAGATCGAGCAGGGGCTGCGCAGCTGCGAGGGCAAACTCTCGCATCTGGGGATCGAGGTGCTGGGCAGATCCTCGTTGTCGTACGTCAACGAGCATCGGCCCTGGCAGCTGTACCGGAACGTGTTCCACGGGCTGTACGGGCGCTTTCAGTCTCAATTGGCGCTCGCTGGAGGCAGAGGAAGGAAGAAGTTCCGGTTCAAGAACAAGCGGGTAAGCCTGGATTCCTCCGTGATCGAACTGTGCCTTTCGATGTACGACTGGGCGAAATTCCGCACCACCAAGGGGGCGATCAAGCTGCACCTGCTGCTCGATCATGACGGTTATCTGCCGTGCTTTGCGGTCATCACCACCGGCAAGGTGCATGATGTGACGGTCGCGCGGACCCTGAAATTGCAGCCCGGGACGATCATTGTCGATGATCGCGGGTACAACGATTACGAGCTGTTCGGGCGCTGGACCGATCAGGGGGTCTACTTCGTCACCCGCCTGAAGGACAATGCCGTGTACCGGGTCGTGAGGAATTTGCCGGTGCCCGCCTAGGGCGGCGCCAATGCCGTGCGCAAAGATCAGATCATTCGCTTCACCGGCCTCCAGGCCAAGAGCCGCTGTGCGCATGAGCTGCGCTTGGTCAGCTTCTACGACGCCGAGCAGCAGCGGGAATTCCAGTTCCTGACGAACAACTTCCGACTGGCCGCCACGACGATCGCCGCGATCTATAAGGATCGCTGGGCGGTGGAGCTTTTCTTCAAGGCGCTGAAGCAGAACTTGAAGATCAAGACCTTCGTGGGTACCTCGCCAACGGCCGTCAAGACGCAAGTGTGGACAGCCTTGATCGCGATGCTGCTGCTGCGCTTCATGCAGCTGAAGGCGAAGTGGGGCTGGTCGATGTCGAACCTGGTGGCGCTGCTGAGGATGAATCTGTTCACGCATCGGGACCTGTGGGCCTGGCTCGACAACCCTTTCGCCGT
>JAJZUN010000460.1 GCA_021848555.1 Pseudomonadota bacterium
CGCCTGGTCCGAGATGCCGAGGGCAAGGTCTTCCTCATCCTCGACCGCCTGGCGGTCCATCGCTCGGCCAGGGTCCGGGCCTGGCTGGCCGGGCGCGAGGCCGCAATCGAGGCATTCTATCTCCCGGCTACAGCCCGGAGCTGAACCCCGATGAGGGCATCAACGCTGACCTGAAGCAGGCGGTGACCCGCAAGCAGCCGGCCCGCACCAAGGCACAGCTCAAGCGCACCGTCCTCGGGCACATGCGCGGGCTGTCAAATTCGCCCCGCCGTGTGCGCAGCTTCTTCGGCCACAACACCTTCCGCTACGCCGCCTGATTCAAGATCACTCAGGCCGGATCAATAATCCCGCCTGAATCCGCCCCAGGGGCGGCGAATGGAACCGCCTCAATTCCCCCAGGCCATCCCGACCGCGGTTCAGGGGCTGGGAGCTGGCGGCAGTGGCTTGGCTGGATTCATCGCTGTCAAGGTGAGCACCGAATCCCGGCCGGGCAACTGGTCGGCGGTCCAGCCGCCACCAAGGGCGCGAATCAGGGTCACGCTTGCCTGCAGCACCGATTGCTTGTCATTGATCAACGTCATCTCGGCCTGCAGCGCCAGTTCCTGATCCACGATCACTTCCAGGTAATTCTTGGCACCCAGCTGGTAGAGATCAAAGCCCAGCTTCTGGGTGTGCAGGGCATCCTTCACGGCGGCCTGCTGTTGCAGGTATTGCTGCGACAGCAGGTTTACGTTGGACATCCCATCTTCGACCTCCTGGAACGCCCGCAGCACGACCGAGCGGTAATTCTGGGTGGTCTGATGCCACAGGGCAACCCTCTGGGCCAGTTGCGCGCGCAGCAGCCCGCCCTCGTACAGTGGCGCGAGGGACGATGTGCCAAGCGACCAGAAGCTGATCGGCAGCGTTATCAGCGGCGGCGCACCAAGCGACGAATTGTACCCGCCCAATCCATTCAGGACGAGATTCGGATAGAAGGCTGCGCGGGCGACGCCGATCTCGGCATTAGCCGCCGCGACACGGCGCTCCGCTGCCGCGATGTCGGGTCGTCGCTGCAGCAACTGCGACGGCACGCCCGTCGGAATCACCGGCACCGTTATCTCCGTCACCTCGGCCTTGATGGAAAACGCTGATGCCGACTTGCCAATCAGAGCGGCGATCATGTGCTCATAAACGGCACGCTGCGCCTGCAGGCCGGATTCCTGCGCCAATGCGGCATCAACCTGGAAGCGTGCCTGGGAAACCTCCAGCCCCGATGCGATGTTGTCGTTGTGCCGTTGCTGAACGATCTGCAGGTAATGCTGGTAGGCGATGATCGTCTGCCGCAGCAGATCCACGTCATCATCCAGCTCGCGTAAGGTGAGATACGCGTCGGCGAGATTTGCCTCGATGCTCAGTTGAACGGACGCGAGATCCGCAGCCGCTGCCTGGGCCAAGTCAATGCCTGCCGCTGTGGCGTTGTGCAGCTGATCCCAGATATCGACCTCGTATCTGAGCTCTCCGCCAATGGTATGATAGTTGGAATAATTTGGTTGTGCAATGTCGCGCAGGGGCCGCTTGCTCGATAGCTGGAATCTCCCGGCCTCGCCGGACGCGCTGACGAAGGGGAACAGGTAGGCGTCAAGCTTCAGCGCTGCGTCCTTGTATGTCTCGTAGTTGGCAACTGCAGCCGCCAAGTCGGGGTTTGCAGCGATCAGTTGTGTTTCCAGCTTGTCGAGCAAGGCGTCGTGGTACATGTGCCACCATGGGCCACGCGGCAGTGTGCTTGCCGGAGTTGCCGGCTGCCACGGGCCGCCTTCCTTGTAGCTGACCGGAAGAACGCCAAGCTCCTTGGCTGGCGACTGGTATTGCGGCGCGAGGTTGCAGGAGGCCAGCAGGAATGTACCGGTCAGCGCCAGAAGGCGAAGCCGTGGTCTCACCCGTGTGTCCCCCAGGCATGCTTTGCGGACCGGGTTGCCTCAGCAATCCGCCGGTAGGAACGCTCCAGACCTGGGAACACGCCATCCGTGCCGACCACGCGCACGCGGTCACCGTCGTCCAGCGCATCGGGCGGGCTGTCGATCACCCGATCGGCGGCCGTGATGCCGGACGTGACGATGACGTTGGCACCCATGTCCCGGCCGATGGTGACATTCCGCAGATGCGCATGGCTGGACGGGCCCACGATCGCCACCTGCAGCCCGTTGTCCTGGAAGATAAGGGCGCTCGACGGAATCTGTACGGCGTTCGGTCGCGGCGGCAGCTCGAAGTGAACATCGGCATAGGTGCCGGGATAGAGTTCATGATCCTGGTTCGGCGCCCACAATTCCACCAGCAGCGTCCGCGAATCGAGGTTGATCGCGGCTGCCGTGGTCTTGACCGTGGCGGGGAACAGCCGGCCCGGCTTGCCCGGAAGGATCAGCTCGGCCTTCATGCCGACATGGATCTGCGAGGCATAGGTCTGCGGCACCCGCACATAGACCCGCATCATGTGGATGTCGGCCACTTCGAACATCGGCGGTTCCGACGATACGCCGTTTGCCTTGACGAACGCGCCGACATCCGTCCGCCGAGCGGTCACCACGCCGTCGAAGGGCGCCACCAGCTTTTCGAAGGCCTGTAGCGCCTCCAGCCGGTCGAGTTCCCCTTGGGCCGCGAGCGTCGCCGCGTGGGCTGCCTTCAGCTTGTCGACCGCCACGTCGGTTTCCTGGCGCGACACCGCATCGGTCTTCCAGAGCTTGGTCCAGCGGACCGCCGTGATGTTCGCCAGTTCCTCGTCGGCCTTTGCCCGCGCTACGTCCGCCTTGGCCCTCTCGACGTTGGCATCGAGTTCCGGCACGTCAATCGTCGCCAACAGGTCGCCTTTTTTGACCTGCGCGCCGATGTCCTTGTACCAGTCCCTCACATAGCCGCTAACCTGGCTGTAGACGGGGGCCCAGTACCAGGCCTCGATATCACCCGGCAGGATCAGGTTGGGATTCTCCCTCCCGACCAGTGGGTGAATGATGCTGACTGTAGGAATAGCCGCCATGTCCGTCTGGTAGGCCAGGGCGGCCTCGCTGCGCTTTCGGGAAAGGATGCCGGTCACGGCCAGCACAACCACAAGCCCAAGACCGATCGTGCCGACCAGCAGCGACATCCATCCGCGGCGCTTCCTGCGGTTGTTTTCGCTATTCATTTCCTATTCGTCCTGACTACGATCTATTGCGATGCGAGGAATTCTCTACGGAGCGTTCAGTCGATCATCGCGGCATCTTCCGTTGCACGGCGGCGGGGATGCCGGTGCACCAGATAGTACATCACCGGCACGAACAACAAAGTCGATATGGTAGCAAAGAAGAGGCCGCCGATCACGGCTCGCCCGAGCGGCGCGTTCTGCTCGTGGCTGATCGCGGTCGGTAACATGCCGATGATCATGGCGCCGGCGGTCATCAACACCGGCCGCAGCCGGGTGAAGCCTGCCTCAACCGCCGCCCGGAAGGCATCTTCGCCTTGCGTTATCCGCTCACGCGCGAAGCTGACCACGAGGATGCTGTTCGCGCTGCCCACGCCCACGCACATGATCGAGCCGATCAGCGCCGGCACCGAGAGCGGCGTGTCCGTCACGAACAGGATCCAGACGATGCCCGCGAGCGCAGCCGGCAGGCCCGCGATGATCACGAAAGGATCAAGCCAAGACTGGAAGTTGACGCTGATCAGCAGGTAGACCAGCAGCGCCGCGGTCGCCAAGCCTGCGAACAGTTCCGAAT
>JAJZUN010000461.1 GCA_021848555.1 Pseudomonadota bacterium
AGCGGCCGCCTTGTTGCGGTCAGCTGTGCCGGCGCTTACGGCGGGCAACGAGACCAAGGCCGAGAAGACCGGTGCCGAGCAAAACAAGCGAACCGGGCTCGGGAACGGAGTTGTCAAGCTTATGAATCAAGACGTTCCCGCTTGTCGCGGTAACATCTATATACTGATATATGTGACCGCCACCCAAGGTCAGAACGCTCTTGCTAAGGGTGATATCATTCTGGTTGTTGCCGCTGCCAAGGAGTGTTGCATTAAGATTGCTCAAGCGGCCATTTAAGGATCCTCCCAAAGTATTAGTTCCCCAGATTTGATATGCGTCTATACCAGTTGTGCTGGACGACTGAAACGTCATCGAAAGCTGGTTAAGAGGAGGTACGGTAAGATTGCTAATATCGAGCTGAATGAAAGTCCCAGGGACAATTTCGGTGTTACTAAAATGCTGCAGACCTAGACCCTGTTCTTGTGTTCCATATAGTGGTGTTTTTTCGTAAAGATTGGTGGTTGTGTAACCATTACTCGTGCTGTTGAATGCAAATCCAGTAGCGGTGATCGGCATAGGATAGTTTGCATTGTCGCTATTGAATGTAGCGCTGCTACCGAGAGGCCCATTGGTATAGCCGTAGAAGTTCCAATTGATTGGGGACGCATGTGCTACCCCGCCCCCAGCAAGGCTGAGGGCGCCGAGAGCGGCGGCGCCGAGAAGAGCGGACTTAAGAAAATGCGGTCTCATATGTGTTTCCTTCACGTGCCCGGCTGTGCCGGTTCCAGCTGTTTTGTGGCTGGGCCTGTTTCGGGACCAAGCCAAGTTATTTACGCAAATATCGTGCCAGAACATAATAGGCAGTATTTTCAATTCATTATATTTCTGACACCGAAAATGTGTAAAAAATTCTGACAGATCCAACATCGACGCCGCCGTCGGGCTCGCCGCTCAAGCCGCGAAGATGCGGAACGATGACCCATGACCACAAGCGCCATGGTATGACGACGCTCTTCGCCGCATTGAATATTCTTGATGGGACGATCATTGGGCGCTGCATGAAACAGCATCGACATCAGGAATTCATTCAGTTTTCGAGCGAAGACCTCCTGGAGTTAGGCAGTGAATTTCCATGCCAGGCAATCATATTTAGTTAATACGATAATGCAATAAATTAGAGTGTTGCTATGTGTAAAAAATCCTGACCACGGTTTCGTGAGGATTTGATCTCTGGCTTAGGCCATCAGCCGCGCCGTGTCGGCCGAGAGCCCCAGAACCGCATTATTTGATTTCGCCGGAAGTCACATGGAATTCGTTGGCAATTCAGGATCCGATTAGGCAACATTGTCACATATAGACTGCTGCTGGGTTGGCCATCCGTCCTAGCGGCGCTCGACGGGGACGGCGACTTCATTGCGGCGCAGTGGTCACGATTCTGTTAGATGTCCCGACTCTTTCGGCCACTAACCGCTTTCACGGTTGAAACCTCGTAGCGCCAACCCTCATGGACAAGAGGAGGAGATACGTATGTCCGGAAAGCCGCACACATCGACGCGAATTATCCTTGGCGGACTCGCCGCGGCCGTTGCCGCAGCGTTATGGGTGACCGCCGGCGCCGCTCCGCTCGATGCACGGCCGTTCGCCACGGAGGGTGTCAGCAGCTGGTCAGCGGCGGCAACGCATGTCGCGACGGCACCACGCGCCGGGATGGCGGGCGACGATCTGCCGCAGCCCGTCAACATGCCGAAAAATCCGAAACAGGCGGCGATGGTGCGCAAGGGTTTCTTTCTCGTCGTCGCCGGCGATTGCATGCCCTGCCACAGCGTTGCCGGCGAGCCCGCCTTCGGCGGCGGCCGCGCCGTCGGCACGCCGTTTGGCACCGTCTTCTCGCCCAACATCACGCCGAGCAAACGATACGGTATCGGATCGTGGACAGACCGCCAGTTCTGGCGCGCGATGCATGATGGAATCGAGCCCGGAAGCTCGCTCGTCGTGTTTCCGAAATACGAATACCCGGTGATGCCGTACACGGCCTATTCAAAGCTCAGCTATGGCGACGTGATGGCGATCAAGGCCTATCTCGACAGCCTCGCGCCGGCGGCGATTCCGGACCGGCCGGACACGATGGCCTTCCCTGCCGATCTGCGCGCCGGCCTGCTCGCCTGGCGGCTGATGTTCTTCCATCCGCATGCAATAAAATATCAGCCAGGCTGGAGCAGCAACGTTCGGCACGGTGCCTATCTGGTGCAGGCGCTCGAACATTGCAGCGCGTGTCACACGCCGCGCAATGTCGCGATGGCGACGATTCCCGCGCGCTATCTCGCCGGCGGCCATATCATCGATCAGGGCTGGTACGCGCCGAACATCACCAACTCGAAATCGGACGGGATCGGCGCCTGGTCGCGGCAGGCGATCCTGAACTACCTGCGCGATGGCGGCGACATGCGCGAAGGCGCCCCGTTCGGCAAGATGAAGACGGTGGTTGACGACAGCCTGAGCCGGCTGCCGAAGCGCGATGTCGGCGATATCGTCGCCTATCTGCGCACGGTGCATCCGCAGCGGAGCGCGCCGGCGGGGCGGGTGATTGCGGCCTCGCTCGCGACCGGGAAACACCTCTATCACGACGAATGCGCCCGCTGCCATGGCGACGACGGTCAAGGCGTCACGGCCAACATTCCGAATCTCGCGCATAATCAGGCCGTCTGGAACGGCCCGGCCGACGATCTGGTCAGCATGGTCCTTGGCGGTTTCCAGCCGTGGCATCCGGGCCAGTCGTCCATGCCGCGTTTCGGCGCGATGCTCTCGGATGCGCAGATCGCGGCGATCGCCAATTATGTGCGAACCAGCTGGGGCAATCACGGCACCGCCGACGCCACGGCGAATACCGTCGCCGCGCTGCGCCCGCTCCGGACGATCGAGGTCGATCTCGATACCGGCAGCATGAAGGCAACCCTGTCGCATGGCGGCAAGGTCCGGCGGTTCACCGACATCTCGGGCCGGATCTGGATCGATGGCAACCGTAGCGATTGCCGCATGACCGCGACGCTCTCCGCCGAATATGGCAGGAAGCCGGTGCGGCTGGCGGGCGCCTGCGCCGCACAGGGCAACCGGCTGGTCGGCCGTGCGACGATCGGCGCCGACACGCATCCGATGACCCTCGAACTGCGGCAGATCTACAGCCATGACCGGCTGGTGGCCGTAGCCCTCACCGGCGGGCTTGGCGGCGGGCGGGAGCTTGCGGCCCGCATCGCGCTGAGTGCTGCGAATTACTGACGGGAGTGCATCATGACCCTTTCGGCCCCAACCCGACGCCATGCCATTCTCGCCGCCGCGGCAAGCCTTGCAGCCGCCATAACCCGCGCGCGGGCGGCTGGCGGCACGCCGACGAAGGCGGGGCTGCGGAACATGGTGCCCAGCGTGTCCAAGGCCGCGGTCGGGTATGTCGACAGGTCGCGATACGGCGAAGTCTGCGGCGCTTGCGTTTGGTTCAAGCCGCCAGCGCCAGGTTCGACAGCGAGTCATTGCCACCTGGTGGCCGGACGGATCAGCCCGGCCGGCTGGTGCCAGGCATGGATGAAAAGGGGCTGACACCGACGCGCGAGGCGGCTGGCCATGGTTCGAGGTGGCGCGGGCGGCCAACGCGCATGACTTCATCATGGCCCTGCCGCAGGGGTATGACACGCTGGTCGGCGAGCGGGGGATGAAGCTGTCGGGCGGGCAGCGGCAGCGCCTCGCGATCGCGC
>JAJZUN010000462.1 GCA_021848555.1 Pseudomonadota bacterium
TAAAAGCCGGCCTGTGATTCGAGGACTGTCACGGGTAATTCGACCCCGCAGATTTCCTTGGCCAATTTGCCGATCATGGTTTCGCTCCAAACGAAATAAGGCTTGTGAAATGCGCGCGCCAACCCGTGCGGGCACGATCGCCGCTCAGGCGGGTACCTGCTTGCCCGACGCAACCGACACGTTTGACGTGCAGATTGAAAAACGCAGATTGAACTTGTTTCGACATGATGGTCTCCTTTTGTATGAAAAACGAGGAGACCACACCCCTCGCCGGGATGGGACTCCCCGACAGGGGTGAAGCTACTGACGACTACCTCCCGACCTTGCGGTCACCGGCTCCCAGGAGATCAGACCGGTTTCAGTTGATCATTGGCGCTCGGGCGCATTGCCTTGGCGCGAGCAATACAGATTGCATCTATATGCAGGTGACAGCGCTTGCCGCATTTTAGTTCCAGGCCATCGCGTCGATCCTGACCGGATAACCACGATCACGAGCGGAAAAAGCCTTATCCACGGTCGCGCGTGGAGGCGCCTCTCACGCACGGAACGCGCGGCGGTGGGTAAGCTGTCCGCGTCAACCGTTGTCTTGCGAGATCGTTAGCACTGCTGACACGCATGGTCCTATGTCTGCGGAACTTGCGCTATGGTTTGATGGTCACACCGCTAGATCCGCGATCGATGGAGGCTGTGCAATATCCTTTTGCCGTTGTGCGCGGGATCGGAGGATAGTGAACATCGATTTACGCCGGCTGAGTCAGCCCGCTTGATGCCCGTAAACGCATCGCCCTATGCTCGCCAGAACGAGCGCAAACGCCGGCCTCATCTCCTGAAAACCGGCAGCCGCAAGGCTCGGAGATACGCGTAAGCACGCAGTGAAAGTTCGCACAGAGTCCAGCCAATCTGCTCCGGTTGCCGTTCTGCCGCGATTGCGCTCGAACGGTGCGCGGTCGCAATCAGGCTTCACCCGCATTCGCGTGTGACAGCCCTACTCCACTGCCACAGCGGCAACATCTGTTTCAACCAGCAATGCTCTGCGCCAGTTGCGGCTGCGTGTGACATGCACGTGCCAGCTTCAGGCCGGCGGATCGTAGCGGCACCAGCCAATACGGTTGCTGCTGCAATTCTGGTCGCGTAACTGCGGCAGCATCTCTGCGCCAACCGCATCGTCACTACCACGGCGCCAGCCGGTAGTGACGATGCGCACGATGCCCCAGCCATCGAGGACTAATCGGTGGCTGGCGCAAGTGACGACCCCCAGTGACGGGCTCCCTGACCCGTCGTCAACCTGGACCGTGCAACGCGGTCCGTCCTCCTGCCCGCTTCCTGCGGGCTCACTGTAAAGCCGCGCCGAAGAAGCGCCCCTCCGAGCCCTGGGTCAACGGCTCAGATCGATGAATCGGCTTCCCACAGGAAGCGCCATCGACGCCAATGCCGCGTGCCGCGGTGGCAAGCAGCAAACGAAACGGCACGAAACGGGAGTGGTGTCCCGAGTCCCTTGTAGATCCCGACCGCCTGGCGTTCGGGACGGACAGAAACACTAACCGAAAAGGTTTCACACACCAGCAGCAGCGTAAAGGGCAGGAAAAAAGGGGCAACAAAGGGAAAAAGGGATTGAACCTGGAGGGGAACGAATGCGGGACCTGAACTACGAGCTGAAACAACTCTGCCATCGCAATCGCGACGGCAGCTATTCCACGCAGCGCGACCGCGAGCGCGTGCTCGACCAGATCGCCAACCAGCTCCACGACTGGGGCTATCAGCACATGGGAGCCGCGAGCCTGAAGTCAAAACACGTTGAGCGATTGGTCGAGAGCTGGAAGGAGACGGGTCTGGCCGTGGGGACGATCAAGAATCGCATGGCAGAGCTTCGCTGGTGGGCGGAGAAGATCGGGAAGGAAAAAGTCGTTGCCAGCGACAACGCGCACTATGGGATCGGCCAGCGGCAGTACGTCACCAACGTCAGCAAGGCCCGCGAGCTGACGGCCGGCGACCTGTCGAAGATCACCGACCCGTACACGCGGATGTCGCTGCAGCTGCAGGCGGCGTTCGGATTGCGGCGCGGGGAGTCGATCAAAATCCGGCCCGAGTGGGCCGATCGCGGCGACAAACTCGTTTTGAAGGACACCTGGACCAAGGGTGGCCGTGCGCGGGAAATACCCATCCGCAACGAGGAGCAGCGCCGGATACTCGACGAGACCAAGCGCTTCGCCGGCAGGGGCAGCCTCATTCCGGCCGATCAGCGCTACGTGGAGCAGCTCCGGCGCTTCGAGTACCAGTGCGCCAGGGCGGGCAGCCACCGGGTTCACGGGCACCGCCACCACTATGCACAGACGCGCTACCGGGAGATCACTGGCTGGGCGGCACCGGCTGCTGGCGGACCGCGCTCGAAGGAATTGACCGCGACGCAAAAGGCGCTTGACCAGGAAGCGCGGCTCACGATCAGCCGGGAACTGGGGCATGAGCGCGAGCAGATTACCGCGGTTTACCTGGGGCGATGAGTCGCAAGGCAGGAAGCCAAGGTGATGTGACATGGCTGTTAGCACTGCTGACGCGGCGGGTGCGGGCGCTTATTCGAACTGACTGGTGTGACGGTTCCGATTGACCAAGCCATCTCCTTGGACCTGATCGTAGTGTTTGCGCTATGCGGTCAATGTCTGCTTTCCGTCATGGGCGTGCCTTCGGTTCGATGGGCATGGTGAGCAAGCGCAATCCGTTGCCGACGACCAGCAGGCTTGCTCCCATGTCTGCGAAGACCGCCATCCACAGCGTTGCCGTGCCCGTCAAAGCCAATGCGAAGAACACCACCTTGATGCCCAGTCCGAGCGAGATGTTCTGCCACAGCACGCGCGAGGTGGCGCGGCTCAGTGCGATGAAAGCGGGGAGCTTGCGCAGGTCATCGTCCATCAGTGCAACGTCGGCGGTCTCGATAGCGGTGTCGGTTCCGGCGGCACCCATGGCGAAGCCGATGGATGCCTTCGCCAGCGCCGGGGCATCGTTGATGCCGTCGCCGACCATGCCGACGTTGCCGTAACGCGCGAGCAATTCGTCGATCGCCGCCAGTTTGTCCTCGGGCAGCAGGTTACCGCGCGCATCGTCGATACCCACCATAGCGGCAATCGCCCTGGCAGTCGTCTGGTTGTCGCCGGTAAGCATCACCGAGGCGACCCCGAGTGCATGCAGTTCGCGAATCGCCTCGGCCCTGTGGCCGCGCAGCGTGTCGGCGACGCCGAAAGCGCAAAGCGCTTCAATCTCGCTGGTCAGCACCACGACCGTCTTGCCTTCCTGCTCCAACTGCAGCAGCACCTTTTCCACTGCCGGGCCGCAGATGCCCAACTCTTCGACGAGGCGGTGATTGCCGACGTAATACAGGCTTCCCTCGATGACCGCTTTCGCCCCGCGACCGGTGAGCGACTCGAAGGATGCGGCTTCAAGCAGCGGGCGCTTCGTCTCGACTGGGTTCGCGGGCGTCTGCCAGGCCGCGACGATGGCCGCGGCGACCGGATGTTCGGAATGGGCGTCCACACTGGCGGCGAGTTGCAGCAGGACATCCGCCGGACGACCGCCAAGCGACACGATATCGGTCAAGACCAGCCTGTCGTGGGTCAGCGTACCGGTTTTGTCCAGAGCGACGGCCTTGATGAGCCGGCCATTCTCGAGGTGCACACCCCCCTTGACCAGAAGGCCGCGCCGCGCGGCCGACGCAAGCCCGCTCACC
>JAJZUN010000463.1 GCA_021848555.1 Pseudomonadota bacterium
GAGCAGGCCGGCAAGGTGCAGGCGCAGACCGCCGCGCCGGTAGTGCGCGAACGGCACCGGCTCGCCCATGACCGGGAAGCGCATCGCGAGCGAATTCCACACGAACGTACTCAGAAACACGCCGATCGCGAAGACGAACACGGCGGCATAGCTGCCCATCAGGCCGCAGACCGGATGGGTGGGGTCCGGGTACATGGCCGCGGCCACGAAGCGGTAGAACACGCCCATGAAGATCCCGCTCGCGATCGACAGTGCGAGGCCCTTGGCGCTGACCCGCATGGCGCGACGGGACTGGCGTCGATATGCCTCGGCGTCCAGACCGATGGCGAGGGTCACCAGCGCGACGCCCGCAGCGAGCAGCAGCGGATTACCCAGCGGAACCGCGACGTAGTTGAGGACGACCCCGAGCACCAGCGCCAGCCCGATGCCGACCGGGAAGGCGACCGCCATTCCGGCCACCTCGATGGCTGCGACGAGGAGGATATTGGCAAGGTTGAACACGGCCCCGCCGAGCAGCGCATGGCCGAGACTCGAGCGGTTCGCCTGGGCCAGATCGGCAAAGAACGACCGGCCGCCGTGACCCGCCGTGCCGAGCGTGACGCCGAACAGCGCGGTGATGAGGAGGACGCCGAGCGCGTAGTCCCAGTAGAACAGCTCGAATCGCCACGACGCCGGCGCAAGCTTGCGCGCGTTGGCCCAGGAGCCCCAGCAGAGCATCGTGAGGACGGTAAGCGCGACGGCTAGAGGGTAACTCTGGACGATGTACATCGCGTGAAGCTCCCGGCGTTGTGCAGCGGATTTAGAGGCGACGGGCCCATTCGGCGTCGAGTTCTGCGCGCCGCGCGAACGACTTCTGCGCACCGATGCGGGTGGCAGAGAGCGCGGCGTAGAGATTTGCGCGGGTCACGGCCTCGCGTTCGGGCATGCCCTCGGTCAAGAAAGTCGCGAGACTGCCGATGAACGCATCGCCGGCACCGGTGGTATCGACCGCCGCGACCTGGAACCCCGGTACGCGCTCGCGCAGCGTCCGCGAGGCGAGTATGGCCCCTTTGGCGCCGACCGTAAGGACGACGCGGCGCATGCCGCCCGCGAGCAGATCATCGACGCATGCATCGAGGTCGGTTTCCCCGCCGGGGGTGCGACCGGTCATGGCCTGCGCTTCCGTCTCGTTGAGAATGAGATAATCGCCGCAGGCGAGTGCGGTGAGATCCGCCGCGAGCGCGGGCGCCGCATTGATCATGCAGGGCACGTGATGCGCCTGGGCAAGCCGGACGGTGTGATACACCGTCTGCAGGGGGATCTCGAACTGCACGAGCACCATGTCGGCGGCAGCGATTCGCGCCGCCGCGGCATCAATGTCTGCCGGCGAAAGTCGATCGTTGGCACCCTTGACGACGATGATGCGGTTCTCGCCATTCGGCTCGACCAGAATCAGTGCCGTCCCGGTCGCCGCATCGGGCGCCACCCGGACCGCCGAGGTGTCCACGCCCTGCGCCTGGAGATTGGCGCGGGCCTCGGTGCCGAGCGAGTCCGCGCCGACCGCGGCGATCATCGTGACCTGCGCGCCGCACAGGCTCGCCGCCACAGCCTGATTCGCGCCCTTGCCGCCAAATCCCATGTCGAACGCAGACCCGAAAATCGTCTGCCCGCCCCGCGGCACCGCCGGGCTCATGAATTGCAGATCCGCATTGATGCTGCCGACGACGACGATGCGGGGGGGTGTGCTCATTCGGTGTGCTCCTGCGCTCGGTGACGCGTCGCTCAGATGCTTCGGACCGAGTCGCGCTCAACGAGCGAGACGTCCAGCATCAGCGCGGGGTTTTGCGTCTGCGTGCCGGACATGCGCTCCTGCAGCAACTCCACGGCCCGGGTGCCGATTGCCCCGAATGGCTGTGCGATCGTCGTCAGGCGGGGGGTCACGATCCGTGCCCAGCTGATGTCGTCGAACCCCACGATCGACACGTCGGCGGGGACCTGCACGTCATGCTCATGCAGAAAGCGCATCGCGCTGATGGCAATCAGATCATTCCCGGCGACGACCAGTGTCGCGCCGCGCCGGCGCAGCAGCGCCTCGCGTGCCTCGCGCGGCAGGATGCCATCGAAGCCGACACGCACCTCCCAGGCGATTTGCAGGCGCTCCGGGAATGCCGCGACGAAGCCATGGCGGCGCTGCTGGGCACTCTCCACGTTGCGCGGTCCCGACAGCAGGCCGACGCGCACGTGTCCCTGCTGCAGCGCATGGTGGGCCAGCAGTCTCCCGCCCATGGCGTTGTTCGAGTGCACCACCGGCAGGCCGGGTCGCGGCCGGTCGATCAGCACGATGGGCCGATCGAGTTCACCGAGCAGCCGGGGCAGCCGCGCGCCGACCGGGCACCAGATGATGCCGTCGACTCCATGTTGCGCAAGCAGACTCAGTCCTTCAACTTCGGCATCCGCCGCGTTCTGACTGTCGATGAGGCAGGCCAGCAACCCCAGGCGGCGGGCTTTGCTCTCGACCGCCTGAGCCAGCTGTGAAAAGAACGGGTTGGTCAGGTCCGGCAACACCAGCCCGATGGCGCGTGTCCGCCCGGTGCGCATCGCCTGCGCAGCCCGATGCGGACGGTAACCCAGTGTCTTGGCGGCATCGAGGACTTTGAGTCGGGCCGCTGCGCCCACATTCCGTTTGCCGTTCAGTGCGTTGGAGACCGTTGCTACGGAAACGCCGGCCTTGACTGCGACATCTTTGATCGTGGCCATCGAGCGTCCACCGTCGGCCTTGCGGCCGCATTCCCCCTGTCAGCGAGCTGTGGCGAAGTATACAGCGGCGCAGCAAAGCGCAAGCGCGAATAGCGGCCTGCAGTGATGTTCTGTCCGATGTCACCGCCTCTGGCGCACGCCGTGCGTTGTGCCGCGGCACGGGGTGGTACCACCTGCGGAATCGCCAAAACGTTTAACTCAATGTGTCCGGATGTTGAACGAAAACGGCGAGCCGATCAAGAAGCGGTATCTGTACGCCCCGCTCGTGTTACGCATTTCATCGCATAAAAACAGTCATTTCGTTTAGTCAATACCCTTGCATGCCTCATGAGGGCCTGCAATCCGCCGGAGTCCTCGCCGCTGTCACAATTCAGTCACGATCAGCCGCTAAAGTAAATCGTTATAAAAGCTGCCCCAGAAAATTCTCGATCGGCGTCGTGCGGCCAGCCGGTAGAGGTGGGTTGTCCAAGGCAGCGGCCGAATTGCCAACTGACTGGGAGTTTCTGCAATGTCCATCGAGATCCGTAAAGTGGTGCGAGAAATCATCGCGCCCATGGCGGTGTGCGTCCCCTGCGTGGTGCTGCTGGCCAACGCGCCGGCCTACGCGACGCAACAAGGCACGGCCCCCGACGTGGCCAGCGGATCTGCATCATCGGCACAGATCACGACGGCTCCTGGCGAAGACGACTCGGCCGGTTCGGCAAGCAAGAAGCTGAAGAAAATCGTGATCGTCGCGGCCGAGAAGGCCGTGGCCACGGTCAATCCGCTGAAATTCGAGCACGTGAGTCCGGCCTCGAGCGTGACGAAGGTGCTGAACAACGTACCGGGGTTCAATGCCCGGGCGCTGGGCGTCGCGGGGTTCATCGTGAGCAACACCGCGTACACGCTCGACGGATTCCCGAGTTCCGAGCTCGGCAGCACCTTCGATGGTGTGCCAGATCTCAATACATTCCTCGGCGGCATGTTCGGCCAGGGCGAC
>JAJZUN010000464.1 GCA_021848555.1 Pseudomonadota bacterium
GGATCTGTGGGAGCATGAAATCTCGAACTGGCTGCCCGAGAGCGTCAAAGCCCAGCAGATACGCAAGGAGACCTACTACGGCGGTCTGTACCAGAAGCTGGTTGTCTCGGTATAAGGTCAGGCCCCGTCGTGGGAGCGAGCTTGCTCGCGATTGATCAGAATCGCGAGCAAGCTCGCTCCAACGACGCTGCGGCTCCAACGGGAATTGATTGCGGACCTGCGGACTGATCGCACAAAGCTTGACCCTGATCAAACCCGGTGGCGCGAGGCGGCAGCGGTTTATAGTATGATTCGACGCAGGGAGTGCAGGGCGTCTGGCCGCCGGCAGGTGTTTGATGCGGCGGGCGCCCTGGCAGGCCCTGGACCCGCCCCCCGGGGCTGAGGTCTGTGCGCCGGGGCGAGCGCCCCGGGCGAAGTTCTGAAGCGGCACGACGCCGCATGAGGGCGCGGCGCAGGCCGCGCGCCGCAAGCAGGCACTGGGTGCCACAGCAGCGTTTGAACGCGTTCCCAAGGGAAAACACGGAGACCTATTGGCATGAGCACAAGAATGGCAAGCGACGAAGTGACCGACGGCATCGCCGCTATCGAAATGCATAGACAGGGAACCGAAAAGGAATCGGGTCTGGCGGCGGCGTGCAGCGAGGCACTGCGCAAATTGCACACCCTGCTCGAGGAGGAGAAGGCGGCCTTGGGCCTGAACGGTCCGGATACGGTGCATGCCATCAACGTCGAAGCCGTGGAGAACGAAATCAGGCGCGTACAGTCCATGGTCGGCATCAAGGGCCAGGGCCCGGCGCCGAGGAATGCACGACCCCCCAGGGGGGCGCAGCCGCCGCGTCCGGAAAAATCGCATAATTCCCCGCGCAACCGCGGGCGCAGGAACATAGGCCGGGGCGGCGGCCGCGGCGGCCGCAGCGGTGGCGGTGCGGGCGGTGGTGCGGGTGGCGGCGGCGGTGGCGCCGGTCCCGGTCCCGGTGCGCGCTAGATCGATACTAAGCCCCGACTCGCGCCGATATCCCGTGGGAGCAAGCATGTCCGATTCGATTTCCATGTGGCACGCCGAGCACAGGCATTTCTCCCGGCTGCTCGATCTGCTGGAGCGGCAGGTTGCTGCGTTCCATGCCGACAATCAGCCGAACTTCGAATTGATGCTCGATCTGGTCAGCTATCTGCGCTATTTCCCCGATCGCTATCACCATCCGCGCGAGGACGTCGCGTTTGCCCGCATGGCCGATCGCGACCCGCAGTTGAAACCCATAGTCGATCAGCTGTCGCAGGAACACCGGGTGATCGCCGCCGCCGGCGGCGAACTGCTCGAATACCTGCAACTGGTCGTCGATGATGTCGTGGTCGAGCGCGCCAAGGTGGAAACCGCGGCGGCGACCTATCTGGTTTATTACCGCCGCCACCTGGCGCTGGAAGACCGGGACATCGTGCCGCGCGCCGAGCAGCTGTTGACAGAGCAGGACTGGCAGGCGGTGGTGGCCACCATACCGCCCGGCGTCGACCCGCTGTTCGGCGAAGATTTCGACGAGCGCTACCGCGAATTGCGCCGGCAGATCGTGCTCGAATCGAAGGAACTTTGACCAGGCGCTGCTAGTTGCCGGTGAAGGATAGCCTGCCTGCGTCCTCGAGCACTCCAATCTTGTCATTCTGAGGCCGAAGGCCGAAAAATCTGCTTTTGTGCGAGTTGAATCAGGGCAGCTTTTTCGCTAGGTTTGTTCAGAGTGACCCACTCTGAAGGTCACAAAAATGAACCCAGTACATGAATTGCCTTCCTACCTGGAACCGGCGGGTGTCGGTTCCTGGGGCGTGTTCCTGCAGCAGGTCGATCGCGCGGCTTCGTCGCTGGGCGAACTGGCTTACCTGGTCGAAACGCTGAAGCGCCCCAAACGCATCCTCATCGTCGACGTTCCGATCAAGCTCGATGACGGTACGGTCGCGCACTTCGAGGGCTATCGCGTGCAGCACAACGTCTCGCGCGGCCCGGGCAAGGGCGGCGTGCGTTTTCACCAGGACGTGTGCCTGTCCGAGGTGATGGCCCTCGCAGGCTGGATGAGCATCAAGAACGCCGTCATCGGCGTGCCCTTCGGCGGCGCCAAGGGCGGCGTGCGCGTGGATCCGCGACGCCTGTCCCTGCGCGAACTCGAACACCTGACGCGGCGCTATACCAGCGAAATCGGCATCGTCATCGGCCCGGACAAGGACATCCCCGCGCCCGACGTCAACACCAACGAGAAGATCATGGCGTGGATGATGGACACCTACTCCATCATGCACGGCGCGACTTCCACCGCGGTCGTCACCGGCAAGCCCCTGTCGCTCGGGGGCAGCCGCGGGCGGCGCGACGCCACCGGGCGCGGTGTGTTCGTTTGCGGGCGCGCGGCGGCGGCAAAGATCGGCCTGCCGCTGGCCGGCGCACGCGTCTGCGTGCAGGGTTTCGGCAATGTGGGCAATGCAGCGGCGCGCTGCTTTGCCCAGGCCGGTGCGAAAGTGATCGCGGTGCAGACGGTGGAAGGGACGCTGCACCATCCGGCCGGGCTGGATGTGCAGAAGCTGACCGCGCATCAGAATGCCGGCAGGCCGCTCGCCGAATTCGCCGGCGCGGCGATGATCCCGGACGCGGCGTTCTGGGAGCTGGAATCCGAATTTCTGATCCCCGCCGCGCTGGAGCAGCAGATTACCGCGGCCAATGCCGGCAGTATCCGCACGCGACTGCTGCTCGAGGGGGCGAACGGCCCGACCACGCCGGAAGCCGACGACATCCTCGCCGCGAACGGCGTCGTGGTGGTGCCCGACGTGATCGCCAACGCCGGCGGTGTCACCGTCAGCTACTTTGAATGGGTGCAGGACATCTCCAGCTATTTCTGGACCGAAGAAGAGGTCAACGGGCGGCTGGACAAGATCATGAGTGACGCTTTCGGCGCGCTGTGGGACGCGGCCGCGGAGGCGCGCGTCACGCTGCGCACCGCGGCGTTCACGCTCGCCTGCAGGCGTATCCTCGAAGCGCGGCATTTGCGCGGTCTGTATCCCTAGTCCTTTGTAGCAATCACTGCCGGCTGCGCGACGCAGCCAAGGTAAATGATCCCCTGCCGCGAACGATGAACACGCGGCGGACGACGCGACGCCGGCGCGCGCGAAATGCGCGTCCATAATAGGCGTTGACACTGGCAATTGGGCCGGCGGAGAATAGTTCAATCTAAATTTCATCGGACTTGATTTAGATCAAAACGAGCGTTCCTCAGGCGCGTAATTTACTCCCATGAAAACATCCGCTCGGCGTATTCTGGTTGGAACTATGTGCGGGCGCGTCTGCAAGTTCAGTTGAAATGCTGGTTCAGAGTGAAGCGGCAACCTGTCAAGTGCATGGTTTTGGTTCGTGGTCTAGTCGGTAGTTCTTCAATCTTGGGGGCGAAAATATGAAATCCACTATTGTTCGATGGGGCGCGTTAGGCCTCGTGATAGCTGCACTCGCCGGTTGCGGAGGGGGAAGCAGTGGTACCACCGCGGCTGCGCCGGGCACCGGGAGTAGCCCTGTTGTCGGCACCGTGACGGCTCCGACTGGCACCGCGCCGGTGACCGTGACAAGCCTGACGGCCACAGAGTTTGCGGCGCTTACACCCGTAGTTACGGTTGGTGGCGTGGCGATCAACAGCCCGCCTAGTGTCACGTTCTCTGTTTCAGACGTTGCCGCGACCAATAACCCGGTAATC
>JAJZUN010000465.1 GCA_021848555.1 Pseudomonadota bacterium
GTGAGCAGCAGGCCCAGGATATACAGCACCGAGCCGATGAACACCATGGAGCGCACCACGGCGAAATCCTGCGCGTTGATCGCATCGATGGTATAGCTGCCCAGGCCGGGGATGCCGAAAAACGATTCCGCCACCAGGCTGCCCATGAACAGCAGCGGGATCGCCACCACCGCGCCGGTGAGTATCGGAATCATCGCGTTCCTCAACACGTGGCGGAAAAACACCACGACTTCGGACAGCCCTTTGGCGCGCGCGGTTCTGACATAGTCCTTGCCGACCTCTTCCAGGAAAATGGTCCGGTACCAGCGCGCGCCGCTGCCGATGCCGCCGATCACGCCCACCGCGACCGGCAGCGCCAGAAACTTGAGCGCGTCGAATCCGGCGGCATAGCCCGATATCGGCACCAGGTTCCACAGCTTTGAAATCAGATACTGGCCGCCGATGATGTAGAACAGGCCGGAGATCGACATCGCGATCACGCACAGCACCACGCCCCAGAAATCCAGATAGGTGGCGCGGAAGAAAGCCATCATCAGCGCAAACGTTATCTGCAGGGCAAGGCCGACCAGGAACACCGGCACCGCCAGGGCCAGGCTGGGCCACACGCGCATGCTTATTTCGTAGGCGATGTCGCGCCCGTCGTCGGACTGGCCGAAATTGAAGCGGAACATCTCCACCGATTTTTCGAAATAGATGGTGTCGGTGAATTGGCGCCAGCCCTGGGCCTTCTCGTTGTACAGCAGCGGCTTGTCGTAGCCGCGATCCGCCTTCCATTTGGCGATCGCCTCGGGCGTGACATATTTCACGCCCAGCTGCAGGCGCGCGATGTCGTCGGGCGTATTCACCTTGAAGAACAGCGCGAAGGTGATCAGGTTGACGCCGATGAGTATGAAGACGGCGTAGATGGCGCGGCGAACGATATACGCGTACATCGATCTAGGCCTTTGCCAGTTCGCGCGCGCGCCAGCTGCGCACCGCCGGCAGCGTACCCAGGACCAACAGCGCCAGCAGCAGCAACACCGGCCAGACCACCGGGTGATTCCACTGCGCCCGCCTCGCCTCGCGCAGCGCCGGGTCGAGGCGGTAGAACTTGAGACCGTTGCGCGCCATCTGGTTCGGCTTCACGTTGGCGAGCCAGGCGTGATTCAGGCTGTAGTCCTTGGGATGGTAGCCCCACACCCAGGGCGCATCCTGGCGCAGCACCGCCACCATGCGGTCTATGATCAACTGGCGCTCGGGCCCGTTCTCCATGTTCTTCATCTGCTCGAACAGGCGGTCGAATTCCGGGTTGGCGTAATTCGCCTTGTTCTCGCCGCCCTCCTTCACCGCGCCCTGCGGCCCGTGCAGCAGGAACATGAAATTTTCCGGATCCGGATAATCGGCATTCCAGCCGAGGAAGAACATCTGCGTATTGCCTTTGCGGATCTTCTCCTGGAAGCGGTTCCAGTCGCTGGTGCGGAACTCGAGCTGCACGTCGATCTTCTGGAACTGCTTGCGGTACCAGTCCAGGCGCGACTTGCCGCCCGGGCCGCCGCCGGTGGTGTCGAGGTACAGCACCAGCGGCGCGCCGGTGCGCGCGTCGCGCCCGTCCGGATAGCCGGCTTCGGCCATGAGTTTCTTCGCCTGCGCTATCGATTTTCTATGCCACGCGCCGCCGGCTGCTTCGTAGACCACCGGGTTGTAGCCCGCGTCGCCGCCGCGGTAGCCGAATATCCCCGGCGGCAACGGCCCCTGCCCCGGGACACCGCGGCCGTTGGCGAAGATGGAGATGAATTCCTCGTTGTCGACGGCGATGGAAATCGCCTGGCGCAGCTTGCGCGCGCGCTCCTGCCCGGCCGCATCGCCCTGCCCGCCCACCACCGGATCCAGCCAGTTGAACGAAAGGTAATAGACCGAGGTGGCGACCGAGGTCTTGAGCCCGATGCCGCGGCGCTCCATCTCGGGAGACAGCGCTGCCTCCCCTTCGATGCCGACGCGCACCGCGTTGTCGAAGTTGTCGTTGCTGATGCCGGACTGGTCGTAGTAACCCTGCATGAACTTGCTCCAGTACGGAATGCCCTCTTTTTCGCGCGTAAACACGACGGCGTCGATGAACGGCGCCATCTTGCCGGCATCGGCAAGCAGGCCGGCCGCCGCATCTTCCGGCTCGCCGCTGGAAGGATAGGCTTCACCGCGGAAATTGGGGTTGCGCGCAAGCACCATGCGCGCGTTCGGGTTGTTTTCGGTCAGCATGTACGCGCCGGTGCCGACCGGATACCAGTCGAGGGTGAAATTCTTCTCCGCCATGCCCGCTTGGGAGTAGAACCGGTCGGCTTCGGGCGGCACCGGCGCGAAGAACGGCATCGCCAGCCAATAGATGAACTGCGGGTAGCTGCCGCGCACCTTGATGCGATAGGTGTAGCGGTCCACGGCCTCGACGCCGGCGATCTCGTGCCTGGAAAGGCTGGACCAGACGGGCGGCGCCCGCTCCGCTGCGCCGGCCTGCAACGCCTTGTCTTCCTGCGCCAGAAGCGCGGCATACTCCTTGAGACCGACAATATAGTCGCTCATATGCCCGAGGATGGGCGAGTGGACGCGCGGATGCGCGAGGCGCTTTATCTGGTAGACGTAATCCTCCGCTACCAGCTCGCGGCTGCCGCTCTGCGGAAAATCGGCGAGGCGGTACTTGTCGCGCAAGTCCCCGGGCTTGAGGTCCAGGTACAGGCTGCGCCCGGCCGCATCCCTGGCGAAAGCCGGATGCGGTTGATACCGGATGCCGGGCTTGATGCGGATTTCGTACACGCTGTACGCGACGTCCCGCGCGCCCGCCGGCAGTTCCCTGCCCGCGCTGTCGTAAAAACGGGGCCTGGGTATGGCCGCGGCCGTCGCCGGTATCAGCGTGTAGGGCCGCTTGAGATAGTGATACTGCAGCGGCGGCTCATACACCTGCCAGATGAAATCGTATTCGTCGGCGGTATAGGACTGCGCCGGGTCGAGGTGCTTGGGGCGCTCGGAAAAGGAGCTGTAGAGGATGTTCTTGCCCGATTCGCTCGCCGGATAGGGGTCGTTCCAGACCCTGCCGCAGCCGGCGAGCAGGACGAGACAAGCAAGCGCAGTGGGAAAACGCATCGCCCAGAGTTTAGCTGAACGCGCAACAGCCGTCACACCGGTATAATTCGCCTCCCGAGTACTGCGGAGTCACCATGGGCTTTCTCTCAGGCAAGCACATCCTCATCACCGGTTTGCTCAGCAACCGCTCCATCGCCTATGGCGTCGCCAAAGCCTGTCGTCGCGAAGGTGCGAAGCTCGCTTTTACCTACCAGAACGAACGCTTCAAGGGACGCGTTACCGATATGGCCCACGAGTTTGGCAGCCGCCTGGTTTTCGCCTGCGACGTAGCCAGCGACGCGGAGATCGCGAGCCTGTTCGCCGAGCTCGGCCAGCACTGGGACGGCCTCGACGGATTGGTGCACTCCATCGCCTATGCGCCGCGCGAAGCGATTGATGGCGATTTTCTGGAAAGTATCTCGCGCGAGGCTTTCCGCATCGCGCACGACGTTTCGAGCTACAGCTTCGCCGCCCTGGCCAAGGCGGCGCTGCCGATGATGCATCACCGGCACGCGGCGCTGTTGACCCTGACCTACCTGGGCGCGGTGCGCACCATGCCCAATTACAACGTGATGGGTCTGGCCAAAGCCAGCCTGGAAGCCGCGGTGCGCTCACTGGCCCCGAGA